>DAOSLL010000285.1:0-5581 GCA_035368905.1 Rhodoferax sp. | reverse complement strand
ATGGCCGTGGCAGACCGCATCAGCCTGCGTGCCGGCCTGGCCATGCTGCTGGCAACCCTGGTGGCCGGGCTACTGTCGGTGCTGGTGTGGTACCAGACTGGCAATTTGCTGGCCTGGGTGGTGCTGCAGGGCGGTGGCATGCTGCTGGCGCTGGCCCTGGCGCTGCGTCCCCAGGTGCCCGGCGGCTGGGGCCTGCCGTTGGTAGCGGTGCTGGCGCTGTACACATTGGCCAAGCTGCTGGAGCTGGGCGACCACGCGGTATTTGCCCTGACGCAGGGCTGGGTGTCGGGCCACAGCCTGAAACATGTGGTGGCGGCACTGGCGGCCTGGCCGGTGCTGGCGGTCATGCACAATGTCGCCCAGCCAGGTTTGCAACTGCAAGGAGAATCCGATGTCCGGCCATGATCACCCCAACCAGTTTGCGCTGCTTAAGCAACGCCGTTTTGCGCCGTTCTTCTGGACCCAGTTTTCGGGCGCTGCGAACGACAACCTGTTCAAGTTTGCCTTTACCGTGATGGTGACCTACCAGCTCAGCGTCGAATGGTTGCCACCGGCGATGGCCGGACTGGTGATTGGGGCGCTTTTCATCCTGCCATTCCTGCTGTTTTCAGCCACCAGCGGCCAGTTGACCGACAAGTATGACAAGACCGTCATGATCCGATTTGTCAAAAACCTCGAAATCGCCATCATGGCGCTGGCGGCTTACGGATTCATCACCGGCAGCGTCACGGTGCTGCTGATCTGCACTTTTTTGATGGGCCTGCACTCCACACTGTTTGGCCCGGTCAAGTTTGCCTATCTGCCGCAAGTCTTGAGCGAGCGCGAGATCACCGGCGGCAATGGCATGGTCGAGATGGGCACTTTTGTCGCGATTTTGCTCGGTCAGGTGGCCGGTGGACTGCTGGTTGCCATGCCCGAGGTGGGTCACCGCGATGTGGCGATTTCCTGTGTCGTGCTGGCGCTGCTGGGGCGGCTGGTGGCGCAGGCGATTCCGGCCTCGCCAGCCACCGACCCCGGCTTGAAGATCAACTGGAACCCGGTGTCGGAAACCTGGCGCAACCTGAAACTCGCACATGAGCAACTGGCGGTGTTTCGCTCTTTGCTGGGCATCAGTTGGATGTGGTTTTTTGGCGCGGTGTTTCTAAGCCAGTTCCCCAGCCTGGCCAAAGAGGTGTTGCACGGCAATGAGCAGGTGGCTTCGTTCCTGCTGGTGATTTTTTCGGTCGGCATTGGCACTGGCTCGCTGTTGTGCGAAGTCCTGAGCAAGCGCCATGTCGAAATTGGCCTGGTGCCGCTCGGTGCGATCGGCATGAGCGTGTTTTCGATTGACCTCTACTTTGCCCTGCGCGGTTTGCCGCAAGCGGCCAGCATGGGGGTTGGCACTTTTATTGGCCAGGCGCAGCACTGGCGGGTGATGCTTGACCTGCTGTTGCTCAGCCTGTTTGCCGGTCTCTACAGTGTGCCGATGTACGCGCTGATCCAGATGCGAAGCCAGCCAACGCACCGCGCCCGCATCATTGCCGCCAACAACATCCTTAACGCCTTGTTCATGATTGGCAGCTCGGTGATTGCCGGAGCCTTGCTCAACAGCGGCTTTTCCATCCCGCAGATCTTTTTGATCACTGGCATTGCCAATGCGGTGGTGGCGTTTTACATCTTCATGCTGGTGCCCGAGTACCTGCTGCGCTTTGTTGCCTGGGTCATGTCGCGCCTGATTTACCGCTTCAAGGTGCGTGGCGACGAGTCCATTCCCGCCCAGGGTGCTGCGGTACTGGTCTGCAACCATGTGAGTTTTGTCGATGCGGTGCTGCTGATGGCAGCCAGCCCGCGGCCGATTTGTTTTCTGATGGACCACAAGATTTTTCAGGTACCGGTGCTGGGCTGGCTGTTTCGGCTGGCCAAGGCGATTCCGATCGCGCCGCGGACCGAAGACCCGCGCACCTATGAGGTGGCGTTTGATGCCGCTGCGGCGGTGCTCAAGGAAGGCGATTTGCTGTGCATCTTTCCCGAAGGGGGTTTGACGCGCGACGGGACGCTGCAGGAGTTCAAGGGCGGCATCATGAAAATTCTGCAGCGTACCAATGCGATGGGCTTGAGCGTGCCGGTGGTGCCGATGGCCTTGACCAACCTGTGGGGCTCATACTTCAGCCGGGTCGAGCAGGGCGGTGCGATGGTGCGACCGTTCCGGCGTGGCATGTTCAGCCGGGTCGGCTTGAATGTCGGTGCGCCAATGGCTGGCAGCGTGGTGCAGCCGACCCTGTTGCGCGAGCGGGTGGCCCAACTGCTCGCGGTTTGACTTGCCAAGTATCGTTTTTTGATACCAAGGCAATTATTTTATAAGACTGGTTTAGTTTTTCGCCCTCCTTTGTCTGCGCTTTTTCTAAACTGTGCTTCCCTTTCAACAACACCCGGAGAAATCAAATGCAAGCTGGCCCCATTGTTCTGATTCAGCGTGATTCCAAAGCCTGGTCCCTGCAGGTCTGGCTGTCGTTTGGCATCGCCATCTTCTTGTGCGCAGTCGGGCTGGCCTATCTGCCTGGCACCGATCTGGACCGGGTCTTCATGGTCATGGGTTACTTTTTTTGCCTGTCGGCGGCGTTTGTGCTGGCCAAGTATGTGCGTGATCAGGAAAAGGCCCGCCAGGAAGACCGCCTGGTCGATACCCCGATGTTTGGCTTTGTGGTTTGGGGCGGCTTTGTCATCGCCATGGCCCTGACCGGCTGGGGCCTGATCCGCATGGAGGTCAATCAGACCTACAAGGCGTTTCTGGGGGTGAGCTGGCTGTATCTGATTACCTGCACCTTCACGTTGGCCAAGACCCTGCGTGACCGGCATGAGGCAGACCTGCTTGAAGCCAAAAGCCTGAGCCGCTCATACAGCAGCAACACTGCCAAGGAGTAAGCCATGAAAAACCTAGTTGCTTCATATTTGATAGCTGCTTGCGCATTGCTGACGGGGGCTACAGCCCATTTTGATGCAAAGGCGCAAAGCGAGGCATCGGCCTTGAGCGTGATCTCGGCGATGCCGGTGGCCTCGGTGGTGGCGGGTGCCAGCGTGGCAGCAGGCGCGGTGCTGACGATTCCGGTGATATTGGCCACTGCCGGCACGGTGCTGGTGGTCAAGACGGTTGCCGCGACCGCCAGCGGCACGCTGTATCTGCTCGAGCGTGCCTCGGACGGTGCACAGGTCAGTGTCGAGGTGCTGGCCCGTGGCAGTGCCGCCGCCTCGGTCGGCGTTGGCACATTGGCCACGGTCAGCGTGATCAGCGCCGGGGTGGTCTTGTCGGCGGCAGGTGAGGTCATAGCCTTCATCCCCAATGAACTGGGCCGGGCGCTGCTGTACAGCGAGCAGGTGACGCGATGAAAGTGCCGCGTCACGGGTGGCTTGCCCCCTGGCGCAAAGGCGCAAGCGGCGAGTTGCAGGCAGCGCCCAGGCTTATGGGCAAGAGTCAGTATCAGGCCAAGCTGCCGGGCCAGTTCGCTGGTGCCTTGCTGGTGGTCCTGAGCCTGCTGTCCGGGCCAGAGCTTGCCTGGGCCGGGCGACCCTGCGACACCCCGCAGCCACCGAAAACGCAGACGGTGGAGCGGGCTTTGAATCTCGCCGAGCGCACACTCAAGTCGCTCGATGCCAGCGGCGCGCAGGTGGTGCTGCTGGCACGCGCCGGGCAAGACCTGTCGAAGTACGGCTTGCGCTATTCGCATCTGGGCTTTGCCTACCAGCAAACCGACGGTGCCGGCCACCGGGTGTGGCGGGTGTTGCACAAACTCAACCAGTGTGGCACTTCGGTGTCGCAGATTTATCGCCAGGGGCTGGGCGATTTTTTCATGGATGATCTGTGGCGTTTCGAGGCCGCCTGGGTGGTGCCAACGCCGGAGGTACAGGTCAAGCTGATGGCACTGCTACGCGATGAGCCACGTTCGATCACACTGCACCGCAAGCCTTACAGCATGGTCAGTTATGTCTGGGGGCAAAAATACCAGCAGTCCAACCAATGGGCGATTGAGACGCTGGCGCTAGCCTTGGCCCCGGAACTGGCCAGTGCTCAACCCACGCGCGGTCAGGCTCAGGCCTGGCTGCAGGCGCACAACTACCAGCCCAGCGTGCTGAAAATTGGTGCTTTGACCCGACTCGGTGGACGCGTGACTGCGGCCAATGTGGCGTTTGACGACCATCCGCCGGACAAGCGCTTTAGCGACCGCATCGAGACTGTCACGGTCGATTCGGTGTTTGCCTGGCTGCCGCGCGCCGGCCTGACCAGTCAGCCGGTGGTGACCCAGCGCTAGATTGTCAGACTCTGGGCCGGTGTGCAGCCCTGCCAAACGGGCTCCAAAAGAACCATGGGTTGATCTGCAAATTGGCCTGTCTGGGCACACCAGCGCACCATCTTGGCAGTCCTGGCGCGCTTTTTGCTTTCAATTGGTGCGTTTTCTGGATGACACCAGCATTCGCACCAATTTCAATCAATTAACTCCCAAGAGGTACTCATGGAAGCACTCAAACAGGGCGCAGATGCCTTGTTCATCCTTCTCGGCGGCATCATGGTGCTGGCCATGCACGCCGGTTTTGCATTTTTGGAGCTCGGCACCGTGCGTCGCAAGAGCCAGGTCAATGCGCTGGTCAAAATTCTGGTTGACTTTTCAGTCTCTACCGTGGCGTATTTTCTGGTCGGTTACGGCGTGGCTTATGGGACCCATTTTTTTGTCGGAGCCGAACAACTGGCCGCCAAAAACGGCTACGAATTGGTCAAGTTTTTCTTTTTGCTGACTTTTGCTGCCGCAATCCCGGCGATTGTTTCAGGCGGCATTGCCGAGCGGGCCCGTTTCTGGCCGCAGCTCATTGCCACGGCCGTCGTTGTGGGTGTGATCTACCCATTTTTCGAAGGCATCGCCTGGAACCAGCACTTTGGCGTGCAAGCCTGGTTGAAAAACCTGACCGGTGCCGAGTTTCACGACTTTGCTGGCAGCGTGGTGGTGCACGCCGTCGGTGGCTGGATTGCCTTGCCAGCCGTGCTGTTGCTGGGTGCGCGCTCCAACCGTTACCGCAAAGACGGCGGCATTTCGGCGCACCCGCCCAGCAGCATTCCGTTTCTGGCGCTGGGGGCCTGGATTTTGACCGTCGGCTGGTTTGGCTTTAATGTGATGAGCGCGCAAACGCTGGACAAAATTTCGGGCCTGGTGGCGGTCAATTCACTGATGGCCATGGTGGGTGGCACGCTGGCCGCGCTGGTGCTGGGCAAAAACGACCCCGGCTTTGTGCACAACGGCCCATTGGCTGGGCTGGTGGCGGTGTGTGCCGGTTCGGACCTGATGCACCCAATCGGGGCATTGCTGGTGGGGGCGGTGGCCGGTGCGCTGTTTGTCACCATGTTTACCCTGACGCAAAACCGCTGGAAGATTGACGACGTGCTGGGTGTCTGGCCACTGCATGGCCTGTGCGGCACTTGGGGTGGGCTGGCGGCGGGCATCTTTGGCAGCCCGGCACTCGGTGGGCTTGGTGGGGTCAGTTTAGGCGCGCAACTGATCGGCACCGCCATTGGGGTTGTCTGTGCCGTCCTGGGCAGCCTGCTGGTGTATGGCGCAAT
>DAOSLL010000284.1:0-5583 GCA_035368905.1 Rhodoferax sp. | reverse complement strand
TCTTCGAAAATAGCTGTCGATGTGAATTTTCAGTTTGAGCCAGATCAAGTCTCTGCTGGGTTGCCATAAAAAAACCGCCTTGCGGCGGTTTTTCGTTCAGCGTCTGGCGGATGCCGGCTGGCAAGGAAACTTCATTTGCCGCCCGGAATCTTGCCTTCCACACCCTTGACGTAGAAGTTCAAACCACCCAAGAATTTGTCGTCAGCAGCCGAATCCTTGGCCACCTGCACCTTGCCAGTGTTGTCGGTAATCGGGCCTTTCCAGATCACAAAAGTGCCATCGGCCAAGCCCTTCTTGATTTCCTCAACTTTGGCTTTGGTCTCTGCCGGTACGTCTTCAGCAATCGACACAATGTCGATGGCCCCTTCCTTCACGCCCCACCAGGATGCGCCGCCGCCCTTCCAGCTCCCGTCAAGTGCTTCCTTGGTGGCCTTGATGTAGTACGGGCCCCAGTTAATCACGGCTGAAGCCAGATGGGCCTTGGGGCCATAGGCTGTCATGTCGGAATCCCAGCCGAAAGCACGCTTGCCCTTGGCTTCTGCTGTCTTGAGCACAGCCGGCGAATCGGTGTTCTGGAACAACACGTCTGCACCGCCATTGATCAGGCTGGTGGCGGCTTCGGTTTCTTTCGGCGGGTCAAACCAGCCGTTGACCCAGACCACCTTGGTCTTGACCTTGGGGTTGCTGCTTTGCGCACCGAGTGTGAAGCTGTTGATGTTGCGAATGACTTCAGGAATCGGGATCGAGGCGACCACGCCGAGCGTGTTGCTCTTGGTCATCTTGCCGGCAATCACACCAGCCATATAGGCACCTTCGTAGGTGCGGCTGTCATAGGTGCGCATGTTGTCAGCCTGCTTGTAGCCGGTGGCATGCTCAAACTTGACATCTTTCAGGTCGCCAGCGACCTTGAGCATCGGCTCCATGTAACCAAACGTGGTGCCAAAGATCAGCTTGTTGCCTTGGCCTGCCATGTCACGAATCACCCGCTCGGCGTCGGCAGATTCGGGCACATTTTCAACAAACGAGGTGACGATCTTGTCGCCAAATTCTTTTTCGAGCATCTTGCGGCCATTGTCATGGGCAAAGGTCCAGCCACCATCGCCAACCGGGCCAACATAGGCAAAGCCGATTTTCAAGGGTGCCGGTTTGGCAGGTGCCGATGCTGGTGCCGAAGCCGGTGCAGCGGCTACCGGGGCAGGTGCCGGCTCTTCCTTTTTGCCGCAGCCCACCAAGGCAGCAGCAGCGGCCACAGCGCTCAGGGCACCAACTCTGATAAGTGAACGTTTTTTCATGTCTGTCATATGAAATCCTTCAAGGTAAAGGGTGGGGACGGGTTTAAGAAACACAGGCGATTATCAACGCAGCATCAGACATTTGGCCAAAATGCACCGCCAGACATCACGACCAGCCAGGACCAGCGACCCGGCGCTGCGAAATCACGGGTGATCAAGCAAGATCAAGGCCACAATGCAACTGAGGAACCGTCGCCGTGCTCAGTCCGGCAGCCCATCAGGGCAAATGTGTTCTGCGTTTAACCTGGCAGTCCAGGGTAAATTTGTTCTGCATGGGAGTCTGTCGGGCTTGACCCGCGCGCCGCCAAACCGATGCTTTTTCAGCCATCGCAGCCGGGCTGCACGCTTGGCAACCAGATCAAGCAAAACGGCGTTAAACCAATGGCGCAGGCTTGGCAGAGCCTTGAATTGAGGGATCAGGTGGCGCTTGTGTGCGTGCTACAGGGTATCTGTCATCAGACCCAAGGCGCTGCAACCTGCCTGGGCATCCAAGGAATTAGCCACCAGGACGGTGTGATTGGGTCGCCAGGCGTTCGCGCGTGGCAAGGATTTCAGCAAATTTCGTGTTGTGCCAAAGGGCGAATGATGTGACTGAATGGGCTCGACCAATTCAAAGGATGTCACCAGTAAAGGCAGTTTGCAGCCGCAGACAGCGCAGGCAATGAGCAGCGCGTGCAAACCAGCTTTGGCGGGCAGTCCTTCGCCTTGCAGCCAACACTGCGCAAGTTCCAAAATTTCTGGTGCTCTCGGCAGCATGGCAGTCTGACGCAATGCTTTGACTCGGTCAGCAGCAGCATGCCATTCTGGTTTGGCGGGCCGCTTGCGACAAGTCGAGAATAGTAAAAATGATAGCTGGCAGCGCTTGCTGAATAAGCGCTGCAAGGCAATTAGGCACTTACCCCAAGCCAGCACCGTCACCGCCCAGACCAACCGATTCAGGCGGCATTCGGTAACAGGTGACTTGCCAGCGGCACTACTCCAGCAGCAGCATCAAGATCGGTGTCAGGTCAACCCGCTTGACCGCCGAGGGCAGCCCTTGGCCGGTCAAGGTCAGGAGGTGTGGGCTGCCTGCGGCATTGGTGGTCAGCACAATGGCATCTGTGACAGAACCTGCCGTTGTCGGTGTAAAGCGCGCGGTCAGGCTACACCCGGCACCTGCTGCCAGGCTGGCGGGGCAGTCGTGGGTGACTGAAAAGGCCGACGTGGCGGGTGCGCTGATGGCCAGGCTCAAAGCCGCGCCACCAGTGTTGGTCAAGGTGATCGTCCGGGCTGTGCTGCCGGTGCCTGCGGTCTGGTTGCCAAAGGCCAGCGAGGTGGTGCTCAGTGAAACGGCGGGGTCTTGGGGTGGCAGCTCTAGCAAGGTGACCGAGTTGGCGGCAAAGCTGGCGCTAAAGCCGCTGGCGCTGACGGTCTGAGCAACCCGAGACTCAATCGCGCCCAGGTTGGCCGGGCTGTAGCGAAAAACACGCGCGCTGGCTTTTGGGTTGAACCCGGCCAGACTGACAGCCGTCGTCAAGTCAGTGGCAGACTTGTTCAAGATCATGATGGTCAGCGCCCCGTCGGCACTGCGCCGGGCGGCATAGACGGCCAGCGCGCTCTGGTCGGCACTGATGGCCTGCACCGATGTGTCGCCAAAACCGTGCCCGGCGCCATCGTAGTTGCGGTACATGCGAAAAGCAAAGGCCAGTGGCTGCGCGCTGAACACCTCGCCCCACAAGGTGGCCAGGTCCAGCCCTTCGCGGCCAAAGATGCCCAGCACGTCGGCCTGCGCCAGGGCACCGTTGATGCTTTCGGGCGCACCCCAGTTGTATTCCGAAATCGCCAATCGTGTGCCGGGGTAGTGGTCGGCCACCCATTGCTTCATGCGCGGAATCAGGCGCACCGCCACACCGCCGGGCGCTGTGTCTGAAATCCAGCTCTCATCAATGTAGCTGGCATCCCATAAAGATCGGGTCGAGCGCAAGCGCAGCGCCTGGGTGGCCGCGTTGCCGGCCGGTGACAGTGTCACGCCGCTGGCAGCCGGGTAGTTGTGCAGGTCCAGATAGTCAAGCACCCGCAAGCCGTGCTGTTGCTCGTAGCTCTTCATCTGCTGCAAGTACCAGGGCACATACTGAACGCTGCCATGCGCCGCGTAATCTGCGCCAGGGCCGCAGTCGTCGGCGGCGGAATACAGGTAGCGACACCAGCCGTCTTCCACCGGCCCCAGGGTTTTGGCGCTCGGGTCCACCGCCTTAATGGCTGCACCGTAGGCCAGGGCGCGGTCGCGCATTTCATCGTAGGTGCCGGGTTGCGGGTGCACGTCGCGGTGGGTGCTGTGCCACAGCATCGGCTCGTTGTCAAAGGCGTAGTAGCTGACGCCGCCATTGGCCGCCGTGCCATATTTGTCCACTAGGTGTTGCACCCAGGCGGCGATAAAGGCCGGGTTGCTGACCACACTAGTGTCGGTCGCGTTGTTGGCGGTGATGTTGCTGCCGCCCATGGTCAGGCCATTGCCGCAGTCGGGGTCCCAGTAGTCGGTGGACTGCTGGGCTCCGTAGCGCGACACCTTGAAGCCGCAGTCAAACGGATGCCCGTCGGTGCGGCGCTTGGCCACCCAGCCCAGGGTGGGCACGGTCATCAGTGTGCGGCTGCCAGTGCGCTGGTTTTGCTCGACAAAGCGGTCGGTGCTTGAGCCGCTGGGCAAGGCCGCCACATTGGCATTGGCTAGCGGTATGTTCTCAAAATACCAGTCCAGGCCGGTGTTGTAGGTGTCAATTTGCCAGTTGTAGCGGCTGGTGGTGTTGCCGCCCCAGCGCCGCACCGGCAGGCGCAGTTCGGTGGCCAAGGCCTCGTCAGACAACTCGTTGACACCATAAATGTCGGGGTTGATGGCGCGCTGACCGGCAGCGGCATCAATGCTCAGCGCTGGCCCAGTGGCTGCTGCCAGCATCGGCGCTGAAAAAGCCAGGGCGGCGAAGGAAAAAACATGACGGTTGCAGATCAGATGCCAGTTCATCTTGTGAATTTGACTGCAGCACAAAGTGGGGTGTCAAGCCTGTGGCTTCACTTGGGTTCAGTACAGCCGATCCGATGCCGCAGAGTGAGCCGTCAGTCGAATGGCGAGCCGGTGGCTTCACTTGAGTTCAAGTGCTGGCTTTGGGAAGGGGTCAGAACGTTGGCTAAGCGTTATCGGGTTTCGCGCTCGCTCTGCCAAGTAACCCGAGGTTGAGCTGAAATCTCGGCAGCATCTGGTTCATTTTGCAGCGCTGCACCAACAAAGCCAGATCAAGCTGACCGTCGCGCAGCGCGATTCGATCAATAGCCTTCGCCTGCAACCCCATCTGCGGGTCTGCGGCCAACGCCTTGCCGACGCACTTGCAGATCAGTCGGCATCAACCTATCAAAAGCCGGTGCAAAAGTGGCCCGCTGCGGTCGGTTCACAGGCGATGCCCGGCAAGTCCGACAGATGTCTGCATCATCTGCAAGGGGTGCCTGATGCCAGGCGTTCGCGTCAACCTTGCGCCACTGGCATCACTGACAATGGATGCTACCGGTTTGCGTCGGTTGCGAGTGCTTGAACCCTGCGGGCACCGTCAAAACGCCGACTCCAATAGGACTGAGTCATGTTGTCAATGCGAACTTCGGAACCAGGTTTGGGCGAGTGCACAAACTTGCCTTCGCCAATGTAAATGCCGACATGACTGAAGGCACGACGCATGGTGTTGAAAAAAACCAGGTCGCCGGGTTGCAGTTCTGTCCGTTCAATCTGCTGCGTCGCTGCCGCTTGTTGCTCGGCCTTGCGCGGCAGAATCAACCCCAGCGTTTGTTCGTAAGTTGATTTGACGAAACCGCTGCAATCGAAGCCGCCTTCCGCTGAACTACCCCCCCGGCGGTAGGGCACGCCCAAAAACCCAAGCGCGTTAACCACCAGATTGGAGGCCTTGGTCGCAACGCTCTGACGCACTTGGTCAATTTGCAACAAAACGCTGTTATTGACCAGAAAGCTGCCAAGTTCGTCTGGCGACTCGGCAGGATCGGCGTGCGCAACAAAGGCAAGCAATAAACAGCAGATCAGGCCGGAAGTTCTCATAGTTTTCTGCATGGCGCGAGTTTAATGGCTTTATTGCAGCGGTCTTTGCAAAAATCGCCGCTCAATCCAGTGTCAGGGCGAAAAAATCCACTCCAAAACGGTCTCCATCGAATGCAACTCGGCGGGTTACTTGCCCTTTTTGCAGAACTTGCCCCGCGCGAACTTGCTTCTTTAGGATGTGGTCGGGAATAACTCCCCGTTTTGCACCAAGGAGTTGGGATG
>DAOSLL010000283.1:0-5585 GCA_035368905.1 Rhodoferax sp. | reverse complement strand
GTGGCATCGACGCGCGGGTCGATGTTGCCAATGTTTTTCAGGCTGGCCTTGTCGAGCTTGCCAAGCAGACCTTTGGCGGCCATGGCGGGCACTGCGTTGGCGGTGGGAAACACCACGTCATAGGGTGTGCCACCCGCAGCCAGCCTGGTCTGCAGATCATCATTGCCGGAAAAAATGTCGTAGATCACGCGGATGCCGGTTTCTTTCTCGAAGTCTTGCAGCACACTGGGCTCAATGTAGTCGGGCCAGTTGAGCAGGCGCACCGTACTCCTGGCGCTGGTGCCCACGCCATTGACAGCCCGGCGCAGGTTCATCAACACGGTGGCGGTGATCAGACCATCGACGGTGACCGCCTGGGACTCCTGGAACGCTTCGGTGGCGACCTGGGTTTGCGGGCCAAAAGTGCCGTCCAGCGGCCCCGCATTGAAACCCAGCTTGCCCAGCAAAATCTGGGCTTCACGCAGTCCGGCCGCATCGACCAGTTTTTCGCGCCCCTTGTAGTTGCCGCTGGACCAGTTTTGCGTGGTCCAGATGACGCGGCGAATCGCGTTGAGCAAGCCATCTGTGACCTGATTGGTGGCGGGCAGACCATTTTGGCTGGTGAAGGCGCGAATGGCTTCCTGCGTGGCCGGTGTCAGCGTGCCGCTGGGGGCCTCACGCAGCAGCCCCATGCGGGCCAGCAGGCGCTGGGCGGTTTCGACCTTGGAAGTACGGCTGCCTGCCGGCACCTGGGCAGCGGCTTGCGGCTTGGCTGGCTGGGCCGGTTGTGCCGGTTGGGCCGTGCCAAAAACAAAGCCCTGGGCATGTGCCGAACCAGTCACCAGGATGGCGCAACTCAGGGCGGTCTGCAGTGCAAGGGAGCGTATTTTCATGGGGTGATCCTGGTCAAAAATGGGTCTGAAGCGGCGGGCTTGCCGCGACGGTTGGAGTGGTGACTAGCCGTTTTGTCAATGACCAGCCTGCTCACTGTCCAGCCGTGAAGCAAATGGTGTTGCGAGATTGGGCCAACTGGAACAGTTTGGCCGCCTTGTCCTGGCTGGCCGCAATGCCACCCTGGCCCTTGAGCGTCATTTCGCCAAGCAGGCAGGCTGCGCCCGCGTCGCCGTCCTGTACCGCTTGCTCCAGGTTTGCACGGGCCTGGGCAAAGTCGCCAGCGGCCAGCGCCTTGCGTCCGGCTTCGGCATTTTCAGCGGCAGACCGCCCTGAGGCTTGCAAATGACCGTCGTTCGGCGCTTTGACGGGCTGGGTGGCAGGCGCTGCGACGGTCGGGGTTGTTGGCATCGCTTGCGTTGTGGGCGCTGTGGGCGTGACGGTGGCCGGTGCGGTCGGGCGATCTGTTGCCATAGGCGTGCTGACGGCAGCGGGCGCAGGCTGCGTGGCAGTGCTGCCCAGGCGATCTTTCAAATACAGATGCCAGGCGGCAGATGCCATGCCGCCCAGCACGGCCAGGCCGATAAGGCCTTTGGAGAGGGGTGTCAAACTGGCCATGAATCAGTCCTGTGCAGGCGTTGAGGGGGTGCCAAACTGGCTCGACAGGCTTTGCAACCGTAAGCTGACCTGTGTCAACTCAGCCAGCTCCCGGCTGGTCTGGTCGCGCGCAGCCTGCAGGCTGGCCTGGTACTCGGCGGTTTCTTGCGCGCTGCGTGACAGTTCGCGTGCCACCAGCGCTTCCAGCTCGGCAATCTGTTTGCGAATGTCGCCGACCACCTTTTCCTGGCGTGCCAGGACACCGTCCAAGACGCTCTGGGTTTCAAGTTCGAGCTGCTGCAGCTTGAGCTTGAGGCTCTCGCCATGCGACCCAAGAGCCGCCACCTTGGCTGCCGCATCGGCCAGCGGGTCGGCCATGGTCCAGGAATCATCGGCGGCATCCATCGCGTTGATGGCCATAAGGCGGGTTGCCGCGTCCATGGCGCTCAGACCATCGACCAGGCGCAACAGCCGCTCGGCCGGGTACAGGGCCGGGGCAATGCCGGCCCGGGCATAGATGTCACCCAGGTTCAGTGCCACACCGGCATTTGCCACCGGTGCCCCGGTGCCAACTTCTGCAAGCGGCGGTGGCGGTGGCGGTGGGGATGGGGGTGGGGGTGGTGTGCCCGGTGTCAGTTCGATCTCGATTTCAGGCACGGCCTGCGGTTGCGGCGTGTCCCTGGTAACCAGTCCTGCTTTTTCCAGAAAGTCCAGCATGCCCTTCATTGCGTGTTTCCAAGTTGGTTTTGATGTGCCACGCCTACTGCGTCGGCCAGTAGCGCCGCAATGAGTTTAATGCCAATATGGGTCGCCCCAGGCACGGCCGGCATCGCTTGCCGGTCGCAGTGGCCCGGATACCTTCAAGCGAACTGCCAAAGTTCCCCGATAAAATCAAAAAGTATAGCTGCCAGCGCTTGTCAGACGGGGGCTACAGCTTGTTTTTACACTGAATCGCGGCTTGCCAGGCGAATCCCCAGCAGCGCCATGGCGAGCGAAAAAGCGGCAATCAGACCACCCCAAAACCAGTAGGGAAACCACAGCACCTCGGCAATCGCAGCGCTGTCTGACGGGTGGACGACACCGCCCACTACCGCCTGTGCGGAAAACATGTAATTCAGGTCGGTGAACCAGGACAAACACAGCGTGAGTGCAATCAAATGCAGCAAAAACGCAGCAGCCACGTCAGGCAGCACCTTGGCGGCCAGCCCCAGGGCCACCGCCAAGGCCAGCAAAAAGCCGACACCGAAGGCATTGCGCGACCACAAGCCGACCGAAATCACCAGCAGGGCTGCCAGCAGCACCAGCACGGCACGGGCAAAGCGTGCCGAGCGTGCCAGCAACAGCAGGCTGATGCCAGCCAGCGTTGGACCGACCAGTCCGCCAGCCGCAATCAGGGCGGTGGCGACGCGCCCAGGGTTGCCGTGCCAGGCTGCCATGCCAGACCCGTCCGCGTGCAGCAGCAACGCATCAAAGTTTTCCCCGACCAGCAATGCACTCAGGCCGTGACCCATTTCATGGGCGTAAGTGGCCAGCAGGCTCAGCGGATACAGCATCAATCTGCCGTAGGGCAACTGCCAGATCAGGGCAATCGCAGCGCCAGACAGGAACAGCAATGTGCGCGATTTCATGGCCTCAGCCCTGACCAGGCTGATCCGGGGCAGTTGGCGGCGCTTGGGCCGGCTGCCGGTCGGTGAGCAAAGTGGCCGTTAGCACCGGGTGGTCAATTTTGTGCAGAAACGCCAGTACCACCCTGGCCGGGGCGTTGAACAGCCGGGCGGCGTCGGCCACGTCGTCAGGCAATGCGGCGTTGTCCCAACCCGCGGCAGAGTGTCTGGCCAGCCGCACCGCCAGCATCACCCACTGCACATTGGCGTGTTCGGCATGGCGCTCGTCGCTGCTGCGCACCAGCAGTTCAGGCAAATGCCAGAGTTTCATCAGGGCCAGGCTCAGATCGTTCATCTCAACCCCCAGCACCTCTTTTTGAATGATGCTCGAGCGCAGTGCGGCATCAAAGCTCTGTGCGTGCTGAATTTTGACGGCCAGTGCCGGCGCATGCAGCAGCACCAGCAAGTCGGCAAAGTTGTGCAGAAACGCGGCCAGGTGGACGATTGCGGCATCGGTATTGCCACGGTGAATTGCAAAGCCCAGCGCAAACTGGCCGGCCCGCTCGGCCCGCTTGAGTTGCTCTTGCACACCTTGCAATGCCTCGGGCTGGTCTGCCAGCCAGTTCTCGATAGTCGCTTGCTGGCCAAACTTGCGGAAAAACGGGGCAATGCCCATCAGCACCAGTGAGCTGGTGACCGACTCGGTCTCTGTCATGTTGCTGGGGTGGCGCAGCGTGGCCACATGGGCCAGCAGTTTGAGTGTCATCAGCGGGTCGGCCTGGATGACCGAGGTGAGCATGTTGGCATCCACATCGTCTTCGATGGCGCGCAATGCTTCCAGGGCCTGCGCGGTTCTGGCCAGCACCGGTATTTCGGCGCTGCGGAAATAGCGCGTCCAGGCACCAATGTGCGCGAGCGGCGCTGACAGGTAACGCGGTTTTGCCTGCAGTGATGCCAGCGGGGTTGGGGTCTGACTGTCGGTCATGGGTCACTAGGTCAATCGGGTGCAAATAAGTATGCGGGCGGTGGCTGGGCAGGTCAAGCCGGATAATCGGGTATCGACAGCTTTTACCAAATCCAAATGGCAACACTAGCACAAAACCCCGAAAGTTCACCGATTGCGACCACGCTGGCAACACCCGTGCAACCGCGCCTGACCAGCCTGTCGCACGGCGGCGGCTGTGGCTGCAAGATTGCCCCTGGTGTGTTGTCGAATATTCTGAAAGGCACCAGCGCCATGCCAATGCCGCCGGAACTGCTGGTGGGCATTGAAACCGCTGACGACGCGGCGGTCTACCAACTCAATGACGAACAGGCGCTGATTGCCACGACCGATTTTTTCATGCCCATCGTCGATGACCCGTTTGACTTTGGCCGCATTGCCGCAACCAACGCCATCAGCGACGTGTACGCCATGGGCGGCACGCCGATCATGGCGCTGGCGCTGGTGGGCATGCCGATAGCCGTGCTGTCAATTGACACCATTGGCAAGATTCTGGAAGGCGGGGCCAGCGTTTGCCGGGCGGCGGGCATTCCCATCGCTGGTGGCCACACCATTGATTCGGTCGAGCCGATTTACGGGCTGGTGGCGTTGGGCCTGGTGCACCCAAGCCGGGTCAAGCGCAACGCCAGCGCGCAGGTTGGCGACCGGCTGGTGCTGGGCAAACCGATTGGCATCGGCATCTTGTCAGCAGCGCTGAAGAAAGACCAGCTTGATGCCGCCGGGTATGCACAGATGATGGCGGTAACCACCCAGCTCAACACCCCCGGGCCGGTGCTGGCCGCGTTGCCAGGCGTGCACGCCATGACCGATGTGACCGGTTTCGCACTGGCCGGCCATGCGCTGGAAATTGCCCGTGGTGCGGCCAGTACCCTGGCAATTGACTGGGCCAGGGTGCCGCTGCTGCGTGGCGCACGCGAATTGGCATTGGCGGGCAACATCACCGGCGCATCAGGGCGCAACTGGGCTGCGTATGGGCACGAGGTGTGTTTGCCAGGCGGTTTTGCAGCGGTTGATCAGGCCTTGCTGTCAGACCCGCAAACCAGCGGCGGGCTGTTGGTGACCTGCTCGCCCGACGCGGTTGAGGCGGTGCTGGCGGTGTTTCACAAGATGGGGTTTGACGCTGCAGCCGACATTGGTGAAGTCACGGCGGCGGCGGCGAATGGATGCGCGCTGTTGTTGCGCTGAGGTCATTGGCCAAGGGTTCCCACTTCATCTTGCCAAGGCTGCCGAAATGCGGTTGCACAGAGTCTTGACATTGTCTTGAGTTTTATGAGAAATTAGCTTCTAGCCCCCGTGGAATATGCGCTGGCAGCTATTATTCTTGATTTATCCTTGGGTGGTGGCCGGTGCTATTGGGGTCTGAACCCATTTGCATTTTGGTGCTGCGGCTTTCGCCCCACCAATCCGCGCCGCCTGCGATTCACTCGGGCGCGTCCAACTGCAGATTCCAGGACTGAGGATGTGGTCAGAAACAACTTCCCCTATTTGCACCGGCGGATTTGGGCGCACAG
>DAOSLL010000282.1:0-5594 GCA_035368905.1 Rhodoferax sp. | reverse complement strand
TGCGCAGCCAATGGCGGCCTGAACACGAAGGGGGGAACTACGCACTGTCCAGTTGTGAAGTGATGCCGATTAAATTGGACCCAAGTGTCAAGACGATTTTTCAGTTTATTTCTGGACAGTGCCAAGTTCTCCCCGCATAACAAGGAGAACTTGGCACTGTCCAGTTATGAATTACTCCCACTCAATCGTGGCTGGCGGTTTGGATGAGATGTCGTAGGTGACGCGGTTGATGCCACGCACTTCGTTGATGATGCGGCTTGACACCTTCTTGAGCAGCGCATAGGGCAACTCGGCCCAGTCGGCGGTCATGAAGTCGCTGGTTTGCACCGCGCGCAGTGCCACCACGTAATCGTAGGTGCGACCGTCGCCCATGACCCCGACACTCTTGACCGGCAAAAACACGGTGAAGGCCTGGCTGGTCAGGTCGTACCAATTCTTGCCACTGCTTTCGTCGACAAAGTTGTGCAATTCTTCGATGAAGATGGCATCCGCCCGGCGCAGCAGGTCGGCGTATTCCTTCTTGACTTCACCCAGAATACGCACGCCCAGGCCAGGGCCGGGAAACGGGTGGCGATAAACCATGTTGTGCGGCAAGCCAAGTGCCACACCGAGTTCGCGTACCTCGTCCTTGAACAGCTCGCGCAGCGGCTCCAGCAATTTCAGGCCGAGCTGCTCGGGCAGACCACCGACATTGTGGTGGCTCTTGATGACCACCGCCTTTTTGTTTTTGGCACCACCCGATTCGATCACATCCGGGTAAATGGTGCCTTGCGCCAGCCACGTTGCAGCCTTCACGGCAGGACCTTGTCTTGCTACGTTATCAATAGCTCCCTGCGCAGTCAGGGCAAGGGCTTGCGCCTTAAACACCTCTACAAATTCACGCCCGATGATCTTGCGCTTGGATTCCGGGTCACTGACACCCGCGAGCTGCCCCAAAAACTGACCAGCAGCATCGACCCGGATGACTTTGGCGTGCAATTTGCCGACAAACATCTCCATCACCATGTCGCCTTCATTCAGGCGCAGCAGGCCATGATCGACAAACACACAGGTGAGCTGATCGCCAATGGCACGGTGAATCAGGGCCGCAGCCACCGAAGAATCAACCCCGCCGGACAGGCCCAGAATCACTCCCTCGCAGCCGACCTGAGCGCGGATCTTTGCCACCGCTTCGCTGATGTAGTCGCCCATGATCCAGTCGGCCCGCGCGCCGCAGATGTCCAGCACAAAGCGCTCCAGAATCGCCGCGCCGCGTTTGGTGTGGGTAACCTCCGGGTGAAACTGCAGCCCGTAAAACCGGCGTTCTTCGTCGGCCATGCCGGCAATCGGGCAACTGTCGGTGCTGGCCATCAGCTTAAAGCCAGGTGGCAGCTCGGTGACCTTGTCGCCATGGCTCATCCAGACCTGCAACATGCCGTGGCCCATCGACGTGGCGTAATCCTGAATGCCTTCAAGCAATGCGGTGTGCGCGTGGGCGCGCACATCGGCGTGACCAAATTCACGTTTGTTGCTCGGTGCAACCAGCCCGCCGAGTTGCACCGCCATGGTGAACATGCCATAACAGATACCCAGCACCGGAATGCCGAGTTGATAGACCACCTGGGATGCCCGCAGTTCGTGCTCTTCATATGTGCTGGCATGGCTGCCCGACAGAATGATGCCTTTGAGCATGCCGTCTCTGGCATAGGCACGCAGCCAGTCGTCTGACACGTCGCACGGATGCACTTCGCAAAACACATGGGCTTCGCGGATGCGCCTGGCGATCAACTGGGTGACTTGGGAGCCGAAGTCGAGGATGAGGATTTTTTGATGCATATTCAACCAGTTGAAAGCTGAGCCAAGTTCATTTTTTGCCACAGCGGTGGTCACACATATTCAGCAGCCGACAGCCGACGATCAATTATTCAGCGCGGTAGTTCGGCGCTTCTTTGGTGATCTGCACGTCGTGCACATGGCTCTCGCGGATGCCGGCGGTGGTGATCTCGACAAACTCGGCCTTGTTTTGCATCTCTTCGATGCTGGCGCAGCCACAGTAGCCCATGCTGGCACGCAGGCCACCTGCCATCTGGAAAATGATGGCGACCATTGAGCCCTTGTAGGGCACACGGCCCTCTATGCCTTCGGGCACCAACTTGTCAGCGTTCGGATTGCCGGTGCTCGATTCCTGAAAATATCGGTCAGCACTGCCCTGCTGCATTGCGCCAATGCTGCCCATGCCACGGTAGCTCTTGTAGCTGCGGCCCTGGAACAAAATGACTTCGCCTGGTGCCTCTTCGGTGCCGGCAAACATGCCACCCATCATCACGGTGCTGGCACCGGCGGCGATTGCCTTGGCAATGTCACCGCTGAAACGGATGCCACCATCGGCAATCAGCGGCACACCGGTGCCCCTGAGGGCGGTGGCGACACTGTCAATTGCCATGATTTGCGGCACACCTACACCGGCGACGATGCGGGTGGTGCAAATCGAGCCTGGGCCAATGCCAACCTTGACTGCGTCAGCACCGGCTTCGACCAGCGCCAGCGCCGCAGCACCGGTGGCAATGTTGCCACCAATGACCTCAACCTGCGGGAAGTTTTGCTTGACCCAGCGCACCCGGTCAATCACGCCCATGCTGTGGCCATGCGCGGTGTCCACCACGATCGCATCAACGCCAGCGCGTGCCAGCAGTTCCACCCGTTCCTCGGTGCCTTCACCCACCCCGACGGCGGCGGCCACCCGCAGCTTGCCTTGCGCGTCACGCGCCGCAGCAGGGAAGCTGGTTTGTTTGGTAATGTCCTTGACCGTGATCAGGCCCTTGAGTTCAAACGCGTCATTGACCACCAGCAAGCGCTCGATCTTGTGCTGATTGAGCAGCACCTTGGCCTCGGACAGGGTTGTGCCATCCGGCACGGTAACCAGCTTGTCGCGCCGGGTCATGATGTGCCTCACCGGCAGGTCAAGCCGGGTTTCAAAGCGCAGGTCACGCCCGGTCACCAGGCCGGCCACCTTACCGCCGTCAATCACCGGAAAACCAGATACACCCAACTGCTCTGACAGCGCCATCACCTGACGCACCGTGTGATCAGGCGTAATGACCACCGGGTCACGCAGCACACCCGACTCGTAACGTTTGACCTTCGCCACTTTGGCCGCCTGCTGGCGGGCCGTCATATTCTTGTGCACCACGCCAATGCCGCCTTCCTGGGCGATGGCGATGGCCAGTCGTGACTCGGTCACGGTGTCCATGGCGGCGGACACCAGCGGCAGGTTCAGGGAGATGTTGCGGGTAAACAGGGTAGCCAGAGAAGTGTCCTTGGGCAGGACCTGGGAGTAGGCTGGTACCAACAAAACATCGTCGAAGGTGAGCGCTTTTCCAATCAACCGCATGTTGCAAGCTCCAAATTTGTGATTGTATCTGGGGCGATTGGGTGCCTGGACGCGACATGTTGGGCTGAATCGTTCGCTGTGGCATAAACTCGGCCCCCATGAAACACATTGCACAGATTGCTTTTGTTGCTGCCAGCCTGCTGCCGCTGGGAGCTCCGGCCCAATGGTTGTGGGTTGACATTGACGGTCGCAAGGTCTTCAGTGACCGTGCGCCTCCGAGCACAATTCCTGATAAAAATATTCTCCAACGCCCTGGTCAACCCAAAACCCGCCCGAGTGCCGAATCCGCTGACGCGACTGGCGCAGCGGGCATCACATCAGCCCAGGTGCAGGCGAGTTCGCCCAAGGTCTCGGGCATCGATAAGGATTTGGCCGAGAAGAAAAAGAAGGCCGAACAAGCCGAGTTGGACAAACGCAAGGCGGAGGAAGGCAAAGCCAACGCGGCGCGGGCCGACAATTGTGCGCGGGCCAAGTCTGCCAAGGCCGGGCTTGATTCCGGCGTGCGATTGAGCCGGATCAACGCTCAGGGACAGCGGGAAATCATCGACGATGGCACCCGTGCTGCCGAAACACAGCGGCTGCAGAGCATCATCGAGGCAGATTGCAAATAGCGACAAGCGGCCAATGGAACTCCGGCAATCTCAGTAACCGGCCTTGGCTCCTGCGCGTAGCTTGACAAACAGGCCAGCGCGGCGCGCCCCTTGTTTGACAAAGCGCTCGCGTCGCGCAACCTTGGGGTCCACCAACAATGGCCGGTAAACCTCGACCCGGTCCAAGTCACGCAGCAGTTGCCCAAGTACAGCGCGACGACCCCAGACACCCACCAGGATGGCCGGGTGGTCAATGTCGGGAAAACGCGCCAGCAAGCCGCTTTGCTGTAGTGCCTGCAGCACACTGCAAGGCTGCTGCAGGGTCAGGCAAACTTGCTCCACCAGGCGCGCTGCCGGTGCATACAGTACCGTTACCTGACAGGTACCATCATTCGCCATAAACCTGCTTGGCGCGCTTGATAAAAGCGTCCACCATGCTGCCGGCAATCTTGTCAAAAACCGGGCTGATGAGTTTGCCCAGCTTGCTGTCAAAGCCATAGGTCAGGGTCAATTCGACTTTGCAGGCGCGTTGTTCGGCACCCAGCGTCAGGAAATCCCATTGCCCTTCAAGCTTGGAAAATGGGCCATTGACCAGTTTGATGATCACCTGCTGGTCAGGCACATGCACATTCTGGGTGGTGAAAACCTGGTGAATGCCGCTGAACGCGATGCCAATTTCGGCAAGCATGCCGTTTTCTCCTTGCGGCACCCCGCTCGCCTTGTCGCACCATGGCAGAAACTGTGGGTATGAGTCCACATCGATGACCAAGCGGTACATTTCGGCCGGGCTGTACCAGATGAGGACGGATTTTTTGACAGTTTTCATAGAATGGATGATTGCGCGGGATTGTAGTCAAGCCTGGTTCGCATTGTTCAGTCAGTCATTTAAGCTCAACCCATGGCCAAAAAACCCGATTTATCCAGCCGCATTGCCGACAACAAAAAAGCCGCCTTCAATTATTTTTTTGAGGAGCGCTTTGAAGCCGGCATTGTGCTCGAAGGCTGGGAGGTCAAATCGCTGCGTGAAGGCAAGGTGCAGTTGACCGACGGCTATGTGGTGATTCGCAATGGCGAGCTCTTCATCATCGGGCTGCAGATCAACCCGCTGGGCACCGCATCGACCCACATCAGCCCCGACAGGCAGCGCACCAAAAAGCTGCTGATGCACAAGGAAGAGATCAAACGACTGATTGGCAAGATCGAGCAAAAGGGCTACACCCTGGTGCCGCTCAACCTGCACTGGAAAAACGGCAAGGTCAAATGTGAAGTGGCCCTGGCCAAGGGCAAGGCCGAACACGACAAACGCGACACCATCAAGGACCGTGAAGGCAAGCGCGAGGTAGAGCGCGCCATGAAATCCAGGCAACGTTGAGAAATATTTTCTGAGCCATGGAATAAACCACGGCCAACCGGTGTTTATGGAGCTGCAGACGCCTGTTTGCGTTCATCAACTCCGGAGTTCATCATGAAATTCAATTCACGCGCCGCCCTGACGCTGTCCCTGGCTCTTGGTCTTCTTGGGGGATGTGCCTCCATGACGTCGGCACCGGCCAAGGTTGCCGATGGGGTGCTGGTTGGGCCAGGCGGCATGACCCTGTACACATTCGACAAGGATATGGCCGGCAGCGGCAAAT
>DAOSLL010000281.1:0-5624 GCA_035368905.1 Rhodoferax sp. | reverse complement strand
GGTTTGGTAAAGCGCGCCACCCGGTCCAGCATGGCTTGCTGGCCCGGCTCCAACGACAACTGCGCCGGAAACCGGCGGCCCCAGGTATTCCACAACAGTTGTGCGCCGGTATGGTCAAGCCGCGAGAGGCCGGTCAAAACCCAATGGCAGGCATCGGCCTGGCCAGTCGCGCAGTCGCTCAGGGCCTGGGTCACGCGCGCCCAGTTGGCCGGCTCGGCCAGACGCGCCGCGCTCCAGCAGCCACCCAGCACCGCAGAGCGGCCATCAGCGGTGGCTTGCAGGGTCAGCGTAGGGCCGGGGGCAATCATGGGTACGCATCGTAACGGCAATGCTGAGTGCTTTCGGCGTGACAGCACTCGCAATGGCGCTGCATCAATTCTGCATCAATGGTCAACGGGTGCGGCAAAATGCAAGCTTGCCGACGCAGGCGCGTCGCACTGCGCATTTTTCAGAAAGCGTGAGGCCATGACAGATTCCATGCCAACCCCTTTTGACTACATCATCGTTGGTGCCGGCACCGCTGGCTGCCTGCTGGCCAACCGGCTCAGCGCTGACCGGTCCAGGCGGGTGCTGCTGCTGGAGGCTGGCCCCGAGGACAACTACCACTGGATTCATATTCCGGTGGGCTATCTGTATTGCATTGGCAACCCGCGCACCGACTGGCTGTACAAGACCGAGCCCGATGCCGGTCTGAACGGCCGCACCCTGCTGTACCCGCGTGGCAAGACGCTGGGCGGCTGCAGCAGCATCAACGGCATGATTTACATGCGCGGCCAGGCGCGTGACTATGACCAATGGGCGCAGCTCACAGGTGACGATGAATGGTGCTGGCAACACTGTTTGCCAGACTTCATGCAGCACGAAAGTCACTACAAATTAGATAGCTACCAGCGCAATAGTGACAAGGGCCATCAGGCAAAAAGGCTTGAAGAACTGGCGCAATTTCACGGCCAGGGCGGCGAATGGCGGGTAGAAAAGCAGCGTTTGCGCTGGGATGTGCTGGATGCCTTTGCCGCGGCCGCGCGACAGGCCGGCATCGCCGCCACCGATGACTTCAACAGCGGCAACAACGAGGGGGTTGGCTATTTTGAGGTGAACCAGCGCAGCGGCTGGCGCTGGAACACGGCCAAAGCTTTTTTGCGTCCGGCCTGCACCAGCCGTCCGAACTTCACCCTGTGGACCCGCGCCCAGGTGGCCCGGCTGCTGCTCGACAGGCAAGCCGACGGGTCTTTGCGCTGCGCCGGTGTGGAACTGGTGCGAGACGGCGAAAAAGTGACGCTGAAAGCCGCTGTTGAAGTGCTCTTGAGCGCTGGCAGCATTGGCTCGCCGCAGATTTTGCAGCTCTCTGGTATTGGCCCGGCAGCACTGTTGCAGCAGCACGGCATTGCCGTCGTGCATGATGCGCCGGGAGTCGGTGCCAACCTGCAGGACCATTTGCAGATTCGCGCGGTGTTCAAGGTGCAAGGGGTCAAGACGCTCAATTCACAAGCCAGCTCGCTTTGGGGCAAGGCGCAGATTGCGCTGGAATACGCGCTTAAGCGCAGTGGCCCGATGAGCATGGCGCCGAGCCAGCTTGGCGCCTTCACCCGCAGCGACCCAGGCCAGCCCTACCCCAATATCGAGTACCACGTGCAGCCGCTTAGCCTGGAGGCTTTTGGCCAGCCGCTGCACCGTTTTGCGGCGTTTACCGCCAGCGTCTGCAACCTCAACCCCGGCAGCCGGGGCAGCGTCAAGATCACCTCGCCGGATTTTCGCGTGGCGCCGGCAATCGCGCCCAATTACCTCAGCACCGAGGCTGATCGCAAGGTGGCGGCTGATTCGCTGCGCCTGACGCGGCGCATCGTCGCGCAGCCAGCGCTGGCCAAATACCAGCCACAGGAATTCAAGCCCGGCGTGCAATTTCAGTCAGATGCCGACCTGGCGCGCCTGGCCGGAGACATTGCCACCACCATCTTTCACCCGGTTGGCAGCACCAAGATGGGCCGCAATGAGGACCCGCTGGCGGTGCTGGATGCGCGCCTGCGGGTGCGCGGCCCAGGCGGGCTGATTGCCGGCCTGCGGGTGGTCGATGCCGGGGTCATGCCGCTGATCACCAGCGGCAACACCAACGCCCCGGCGCTGATGATCGCCGAGAAGGCCGCCCGCTGGATTTTGGCGGATGCCAAAGCGCACCAAGGGTAAATACGAAAAGGGTATGTCCGGATGACCCGGCCCCCATTTGGGGCTTACATTAACGCCATCACTGGCAGGCAGCAATGCTTGCGCAAGGTGAAAGACCCGAGGAGGACAGGCCACAGCGGCCAGACAAACGTTAAAAAAAATGAATCAAGGCACCGGCCAACCCCCGGTGCCTTTTTCATTGGGGCTTGGGCATGCACTGGCGCGACATCAGCAGTGCCAACTGGTGCAGCGCCTGCCACGGGTCGCCTGGCCAGTCGGGCGATTTGATGCCCTTGACAACCCCGTCGACCTGATGCGCGCTGCGCAGCAATTTGGCCAGCATGGTATCGCTCAGGCGCGGCAGCACACGCTCAAACAGGCTCCTTGTTGCCCCAGATGCGTTGCTCGCGCAATGCCATCGGCAGCGGGCTACCCCGGTTGATGGCATCCTTGACGCGCTTGAGGGCACGGATGTCCTCGCTCAGGGTGTAGTGCACCAGCACCTCGGCTTCGCCTTCGGCTTGCAGACCGTCAAGCATGCGCTGCACCCTGGTCAATTGCCCGGCCAGCACCGCCTCGCTGAGCTTGAACACGTCATAGCGCGCCACGTTGAGCACGGCGCTCTCAATCTGCTCAAAACCCAGCTCACCAGCCGGGTGCAGCAAGGCCAGCTTCTGGATTTCCTGGTGTGCTGCCAGCAAGTTGCCTTCGACCCGGTCGGCAAAAAATTGCAAGCTGCGGGTGCCTTCTTCGCCAGCCGTCACGCGCTGGCCTTGCGCCGCCAGGCGCTGGGCAATCCACTGTGGCAAGGCAGCGCGCTCAACCGGGCTGACTTCCAGCGTGATGCCGCCCTCCAGCGCAACAAACCAGGCGCTGGCCTTGGTCGCCTTGTCCAGGCGCGGCAAAATCACCAGGGTCAGCGTGGCATCGTTGCCACGCGACTGATCGACCAACTGCTGCATGGCGGTGCTGCCCTCTTTGCCGGGTTTGCCGCTGGGGATGCGCAGTTCGACAATTTGTTTGTCGGCAAACAGGCTCAGCGAGCCGCAGGCAGCCAGCACCTCGCTCCAGTCAAAGTGAGCCCCGCTGACGGTATGTGAGGTGCGCTCGGTAAAGCCTTGCGCGCGTGCTGCCGTGCGAATCGCATCAAGTGCCTCCTGAATCAGCAAAGGCTCGTCGCCATGCAAGGTGTAGAGGCTTTTCAGGCCCTTGTTCAGGTGCGCGGATAACTGGGCCGGGTTGAGTTGCATTGAACCAGTTTAGCCTGCCCCGGATGGCGTCAGCCAAGCGCCCAGGCAGGGCACAAACGGCATGGCTGCCCGAACAAGGCCATGCGGGTCGGCGGCGAAAAGCGATGCCAACAGTGAGCATAGTCGGCGGCAGGCGGTCCTGCAAAAGTGAACGCCATCGGCAACCCGGCCCAGCTTGCTGGGGAATTGTGGCGGCTACCTACAATCCTGGGCAAGTCCTCAGCAAAAACACCCCCAAGGAGTCCCTCAGCATGCAAAAGCCTCCGCCCGATCTGGTTCGCACGACACTGGGCGTGCTTTTCATGGGTGGCCTGATCGTGGCTGTGTTCTGGGTCATCAAGCCATTCCTCGGGGCCATCATCTGGGCCGCCATGCTGGTGGTGGCCAGTTGGCCGCTGCTGCGCTGGTTTGAAGCCCGGCTTTGGGGACGGCGTGCGCTTGCGGTGCTGGTCATGACTTTGCTGATGCTGACGCTGTTCATGGTGCCGCTGATGATTGCCATTGGTGCCATCATCGCTCACGCCGATGACATCGTGAACCAGGCCAAGTCGCTGTCCTTGACCCAGATACCGCCACCACCCCAGTGGCTTGGCAAGCTGCCTGGCATCGGCGAAAAGATCGTCGTGGTCTGGGAGCAGACGATCTCAGGCGGGTCGGCTGGCATCTTCAGCCAACTGGTTCCCTATGGCAACAGCATTGCAAAATGGTTTGTCGCACAGGCTGGCAGCCTGGGTTTCATCGCGTTGCAGTTCTTGCTGACGGTTGTCATCTCGGCGCTGATGTATGCCGATGGTGAAGCCGCGGCACTCGCGATGCGCCGATTTGGCTACCGGCTGGCCAGCACGCAGGGTGAAAACGTGGTGATCCTGGCCAGCCAGGCGATCCGCGCGGTGGCGCTGGGCGTGGGTGTCACGGCACTGGTGCAGTCGCTGCTCGGGGGCATCGGACTGGCGATGGCTGGCGTGCCCCTGGCCGGGCTGCTGACCGCCGTGATGCTGCTGCTGTGCATTGCCCAGCTTGGCCCTGGCCTGGTCATGTTTCCGGCGGTGGCCTGGGTTTACTGGAGTGGCGACACCGGCTGGGGCACATTTTTGCTGGTCTGGTCACTGGTGGTGGTCACGATGGACAACTTCCTGCGCCCGGCCCTGATCCGGCGCGGTGCCGACCTGCCGATGCTGCTGATCCTCGCAGGTGTGATCGGTGGCTTGCTGGGGTTTGGCCTGATCGGCATCTTTGTCGGGCCAGTGCTGCTGGCGGTGGCCTACACCCTGCTGGACTCCTGGATTGGCGACGCATCGGCATCGGCTGGCCAGTGACTGACGGCTGACCAGGTCCAAGGAAGCGGGCCTGGTCCACAAGTGCTTGCCCGCCGGGCCGCAGTTCTGCCAAGCCAATGGCATTTGAAGGGCGCAATGGCTGCAAGATCAATCGCTGGGCAAGACGACATCAAGGTCAAGGTGCCGTTTGCACGTTGGCCCGCCGTCAAGCAGCGGGCGACCCAATTTGACACGGTGCCAAACCAGGTTCGCCAGATTTGCCAGTACCCGGCAAGCCTGCAGTCCGACCAATGGGGCGATTGCTACGACACCAATGGCCCTGGTCGGGGCAATCCCCCGGCGGTGATTGTCGGCCTGGCACACTGCCCAAAGGCATGGGCCCTCTTGCGTGTCGAGCAGGCTGCACCCGCAAGCTTGTTCGACCAGGGCTTGCAGGACCAGCCGGGCCGCCAGCGCGCCAGAGGTCAAAGGCCTGAAAGCTATTTAAATAATAGCTGGCAGCGCATACACAGCAATGGTTTGAGTCGATTTTTGGCAGATCCTCATTGAGTGGTGGCAGAACCCGTCATTCCCGCCTTCGCGGGAATGACGGAATCGTTTCATTTTGCGAGTTTCGCGACGGATTATTGAGAAGTTACGATTTTTGTCACAAACTCCTAGTCACTGCGGTGTTTCCCGCGAAGCCTGCTGGCCAGTGCGCCCGTCGGCACCGGCAGGAAAATCCGCCAGCGCGGGTGCCAGCGGGCTTGCTGTGCCGCTGGCTAACACCCTCGACCTGTCGGGCTGCGGGGTTTCGCAGTTAGCATTGCAGCATGAACACACCACCCAAGTACCAGTTTCAAGTGCAGGTCAAGCCGCGTTACCTGCCGGATCAGTCGGCGCCCGGCCAGAATCTGTACTTCTTTGCCTACACCATCACCATCCGCAACACCGGCCA
>DAOSLL010000280.1:0-5625 GCA_035368905.1 Rhodoferax sp. | reverse complement strand
CAAGCGGGAGGCTCTGCTTGCGGCACGCACTCTATATGACTTCGACAACGTGTTTACCGCGCCGCTGCATGGCTTCAAAAGCACGGAAGATTATTGGGCGCGTGCCTCCGCCAAGCCGCACCTGCACACCATCCGCATACCGACCCTGGTGGTCAATGCGCGCAACGATCCCTTCGTGCCGGCCTGGTGCCTGCCGTCCCAGCGCGAAGTGGGCGACTGTGTGACACTGTGGCAACCCGCACATGGCGGCCATGTCGGCTTCCCGCAAGGGCGAATACCCGGTCATGTGCGCAGCATGCCCGACGCTGTCGGAGGCTGGCTCGCCCAGCACACGAACAACCAGACGCTTTATGGATGACATTGTCAAACAGGCCATGGCCAAGTGGCCCAATGTGCCCCACTGCTACGGCTGGCTGGGACTGGATGCGCGTGGCAACTGGTACATGCGCGACGATGCGGCGCAAGGGGCAGGTGCGTTTGCCAGCGGTGCGCCCGGCGCCAAGGGCAGCCTGCTCAAGCACGAGAAGCTCATCGCGTTTATCCAGCGCAACTACGGTAGTGACGCAGCAGGGCAATGGTTCTTCCAGAACGGTCCGCAGAGGGTCTATGTGGAACTGGAGGCCACGCCCTGGATCTGGCGGGTGAATGACCAGGGCCAGGTGCAGGCCCATGACGGGCAGGCTGCAACCTGTCTGCGTTGTGTCATGGATGAGCACGGTTGGCTGTACCTGTACACCACCGTCGGGTTTGGCCTGGTGCACACCCAGGATATGGAGCAGGCGGCCAACGTCATTGAACGCGGTGCATGGACAGTGGAGGAGGTTCCCCGCAAGGAACTCGCTGTGCAGTACGGTTACGTCACCAGTCCGCAGGCCACAGCGGCCGCGCGGACGTAAAAAAGCCGGCATCAGCGGCCGGCTTTTTCAGGGAGTGAACTCCGGATTACTTGGCAGCTTCAGGCTTCTTGGGCTCGGCTAACTTGCCACCGCTGCCATTGGCCATGTACACCACGGCGCGCGCCACTTCGTAGTCAGAGAAGTCACCGCCACCCTGGGCACCCATGGCGCCTTTGCCCTTCAGGGCGGAATTCAGCAGCGCTTCAAAACCCGTCGCAATACGTGCACCCCACGCACCAGCATCGCCAAACTTGGGGGCGCCCGCTACGCCAGCCGTGTGGCAAGCAGTACATTGCGCATTGAAGACCTGTTCGCCAGTGCGGGCTTCACGGTTGGCATCGCCAATTTCCACGGAGCCGATTTTCTGGATGCGCTGGGCGACGGCTTTTTCGGGATTGGCAGAAACCGGCGTCGACTGGCCACCGGACATGTAGGTGTACACCAGACCGCCGATGATCAGGATGGGAATCAGGAAAGAGAACAATCCTGTCACGATCAATTGCTTGGGGCCTTTGGTTGCGGTGCTGTGGTCGCTCATGGTGTCCTCAAATAAATCGGGTACGTTGATGTCAGCCGACGATTATAGCGGCCCCACTGGTTGAAACCCCCTACAATGCTGCTTCTCCGTGCGGCTGTAGCTCAGTGGATAGAGTATTGGCCTCCGAAGCCTATCGTCATCCGAGCTTCCTGCGAAAATGTGAGTATTGGTCTTTTTTAGAGTTGCGGCTGTAGCTCAGTGGATAGAGTATTGGCCTCCGAAGCCAAGGGTCGTGGGTTCGATCCCCGCCAGCCGCACCATCAGAGGGAAAACTGCACAGGCAGCGCCCACATGATCAATAGTTTCCAATGGGGTCCGATAGTCAAGCCGGATCTTGGCCTCAAAATGACCAAACGTCAGAGGCAATCCGGTGTACTTTCCATGGCCCATCTGTGGCCCATCTGTGGCCCATGCATGGCCCAAGTCTGGCCCGCAGAATTCTTCATGATGCTGATTCCGACTATTAGTCTCATGGCCCATGTCCAGACGCTGACCTGCCAGCCCTAAGCAAGACATGGACAATGCATCAATATGAACGACGATACGTTAGACGCGCTTCGGGTCCAGGTACGAACCCCACTGTCTGGGGACAAGGTCACCATCGACAAACGGTTAAAAATGGAAATTCTCCTGATGCGAAGCCATGCCAGCATCGTGGAAGAAAAGCCCGGAACCTTTGTCTGCGATGGCACCTATGGACGGGGCGTAGCGGAGCAAAAGGAAGCGACACTGCTCGATACGACAACCAAGAAGCCCATACGCTGGCAGCCCTACAAAAGTCACCTGGTCGCGGTTCACAGTGTGCTGTGTTGGGCCGTGCTGGGCATCTCCGTTGGTTGAAAGGATGTAACCATGATAGTTTTCCTGATTGATGCAGACAACCTTTCTTCTGCTGCCTGGATCGAAGAGGCCTGCAGCAGTCTGGAGGCCGCGGAAGGCAGCCTGGCCGTGCGCAGAGCGTATGGCAGTGCTGAGAACCTCAAGGGACTATCACAAACCATGCTGGCATGGGCCATACGCCCATTTGTGAACTTATCCCTAACCAAGAACACCACTGACGTTGCACTTGCGGTGGACGCAATGGAACTGGCTTGTCAGCTACCCAAACCGACAGTCATTGCGATCGGCTCAGGTGACGCCGACTTTGTACCCTTGGTGGTGCGCCTGCGCGAGCGTGGCATACGCATGATTTGTGTGTCCGAGAGGACCAAGATGGCGTCCGAGGCTGTGCATGCCTATGACTCGGTTCTGTTTGTCGGCAAGGAACCGGGCAAGAGTCGAAATGTGGAAGCCGCGATGGATCCGGTGAAAAAGGCACCGGCCAAGAAAGCGACGGTGAAAAAAGCTTCCGCTACAGCCACTGTTGAAACAGTTGCAAAGAAAGCCGTAGCGAAGAAAACACCTGCAGCGCCAAAGAGCGCCGCAAAAGCGGAAGTCACTTTGGAGCAAATTCTGCAGGCAGCACCTGCTTTGAAAACTGGTCAAGTCCAGCCGCTTGGCGAAATCGTCAAGCAGTTGCATAACGCCAAGCTCATCGGGAAAAATGCCGCGTCAACCAAACTATTCAAAAAATTCCGAGACTGGTTTGAACTCACGCCCGAGAAGCAGCCCAATCAGGTTCGATACCTGTCGTCATGAGGCGGGGCGGTGAGTAGTCAATTCCTCCACACAAACTGTGAACGAAACTGGGGATAACTGTGGGGAATGTGCGTAGAACTCGCATGCCCATTGGCCTGCAGCACGATGCCTAAAAAGCAGGCAATCAAGTCGGCCAGCCGTTTCTGGCCAGGCTCTCATTGTCCCAGGCTTTGTTGCCAGTCACTTCCTCACCAACCCAATCGGGCAATGTGATCTGCGCCTTTTCAGAGTCCATTTCCACCTCTACGGAATAGAGCCCCTCTAGGCCGCCGTGGTAGCGATCGACTTCGAACATGTGGCCATGATGTTCAATGAAATACCGGGTCTTCTCCAATGAGTAGGCCCCGGGCTGACGAGCCATCTCATTGGCGTCTGCGACAGGAATTTCGTACTCCCACTCCGGGCGACTCAATGTGCTCACGGGTTGCCCCTTGATCGTTAGCCACGCCTTGTCATCTGCAACTCTGACCCGCACGAGGACAGACCCCTTGGCCAGATAGGCTTGAAGAAAGTAACTGCCCTTTAGTCCTTCCAGTACTGTGGATGACTTCAGTTTGAACTTGCGTTCAATCTCTATGGCCATGGTTAACGTCTCGTATTTGTATGGGCGCAATCTTCCCATGGGAACGAATTGACCCGGAACTCGGAACCTCTTTGAGCGGTCAACAACAATGGGGGTGCTGACTTTAATTCCAGTGTCATCGGTAGTTGCGCAGTGATTGTGTACTTGTCTCTTTTCGACCCAAAGCTGAAGTACAGAGTCTCGAACTTATCACCACATAGCCGACATCGTAGACCGCTAATAGCTGAAGACTTGACCAAATTTGGCATCAAGCCTTGAGAAAGGTGGCCTCAAACTCATCAGCAGGAACCGGCCGCGAATAGAAATAGCCTTGCAACAAGTCGCTACCATGGCGCGCACAGAACTCGGCTTGCGCTTGCGTCTCTACCCCCTCCGCCACGACCTTCATTTCAAGCGCCTTGGCCAAAGCGATGATGGCGATCAACAATTGCTCGCCCTTCTTTCCCTCACCAATCGCGGAAACGAATCCTTGGTCAATTTTCATGACGGAAATTGGGAACAGCTTGAGATGCTCCAAGGACGAATAACCGGTGCCAAAGTCATCCAGCGACAATCGAACGCCTTGCGCTTCCAGGACCGACAACATGGAGGCCATGACGGCCGTGTCTTTGATTAAAGCGCTTTCAGTAATCTCTATTTCCACCTGGCCTGGCTTGCCGCAGAAACTGCCCAATGCGGATTTCAAGGCCAGGGGCAGAGAGTTCGCCTCCGCCTGCACCGCCGATACATTAATACCCAAGCTCAGGTTGGCGCACCGCTGCGGGTAGCGCAATTGCCACGCATTGAGTTGGCTAAGCGCAGTTTTCAGAACCCAGTCCCCAATCTCGACAATGGCCTTGGACTCTTCTGCAATCGCAATAAAGTGCCCTGGCGCCAGCAGACCAAGCACTGGGTGTTGCCACCGTATCAAAGCCTCCATGCCCCCAAGACTGCCATCGGAAGCGCGAATCTGCGCTTGGTAAAAAACCCGTAATTCACCGTTTTGAATGGCGCTAAGCAAGTCATGCTTGATCTTGCTTCGGGTATTGGCACTTTCTTGCAAAGCCGCAGAATACGACCGACTTCGGTTGCGCCCTTCTTGCTTGGCTTGGTACATGGCCATGTCGGCAAAGCGCAACAGGTCCGCCGCATTGCCATCCTCCGGGTCATGCGTGGCAACGCCAATACTGGCCGTTGTCAGGTGGGGCGTTGCACCCACCACGATAGGGGTCTGAAGCGCAGCGACAAGACGATCCGCCAACAAGAACACCTGGTCTTCGCGATCAAATGAATGCATCAGGACAACAAACTCGTCACCCCCCAAGCGGCACAACAAGTCGGTATCACGCACGGTTGCGCTCAAGCGCCGCGTGGCTTCGACAAGTAGTGCATCGCCCACCTCGTGCCCGGCAGTGTCGTTAACGCTTTTGAAGTCATCCAGGTCAATCAAGAGCACTGCCAGGTGGCATGCATCGCGGTTCGCACGCGCGACGGCCGCCGCCAAAGCGCGCTCGAAACCACGGCGATTGGTCAAGCCCGTGAGCAGGTCATGTTCGGACAATTGCAGCAGCTCATTGCGGCTGGCCTGCAAGGCCTGTTCAATTTGGCTGCGCTGGCGCGCTTGGCGCAAGGCGCGGTTCAACCGGCGGTCATTGACCTCGTCTTTCAAAAGAAAATCTTGCGCGCCAGCCTCTAGGCAGCGGTCCGCAAGAGACTCGTCTTCGTGGCGGCTGAGCATGACCACGGCGGTGCGCTCGAAAAGACCATTGCGTAGCAGCCGCAACACCTCAATGCCATCCTGATCAGGCAAGCGGTAGTCCAGCAAAATGGCATCAAAACGCTGGTTGCCGGCGAACTGCAAGCCCTCGGCGGCACTGACTGCCTGAACAATGTCGTAGTCCACCTTGCCGCGCTTGAGCGCGCGCACTACCGACAAGCGGTCCACTTCGTCGTCATCGATCAGCAGCAATCGCAGAACGTCTTTCATATCG
>DAOSLL010000279.1:0-5666 GCA_035368905.1 Rhodoferax sp. | reverse complement strand
CATCTGCTGAGCGTCCACCAAGACAGCCCCCACCGGTAGTGCCCCTAACTGGTGGCGCGCCGCGCGCTGGGCCAGTTCGGCATGCAGCCGGTCGCCTTTGCCCGACTGCCACAGCCCCAAATAGACAAACATCGCCAAACCGGCCAGAACACCCAGCAGGGGAAGCAATTTGAACTGGAATCTTGGGTAGGGCATGGCGGGGCAAAAAAATAGCGGCAATGCCAGATTGTCCGTCAAGCCTCTTGATGAGCATTCCCGGATAATCGCGTGAAACCCTTGTGAAAGACCGCGATGCTGGCAAAAATACTGATTCTGTTGACACTTGGCATTATTCTGATCAGCCTGTTCAGTGCGCTTGCTTTGCTGTTCAAAAACGATGACGCAAGCAAACGCAAGCGGGTGGTGCAAGCCCTGACAATTCGCATTGGCTTGTCGATCGGGCTGTTTATAGCGCTGCTGGCCAGTTTGTACTTTGGGCTGATACCGGGGCGCGGGTAATGATGTTTCAGCCCCAAAGTCAGGGCTGAAGACCGGACAATTTGGCTAAAGAATATAGACAAACACAAACAAAATCAGCCACACCACGTCGACAAAGTGCCAGTACCAGGCCACCGCTTCAAAGGCAAAGTGGTTGTGCTCGGAAAAGTGGCCGGTTAGCCCTCGGCCCAGCATCACCATCAGCATGATGGTGCCCAAGGTGACGTGAAAGCCGTGAAAGCCGGTCAAAATGTAGAAAGTGGCACCGTAAACACCCGCACCCAGCGTCAAGCCCATTTCGGCGTAAGCATGGGCGTACTCATAAACCTGAAATCCCATGAAGGTCATGCCCAGCGCCACCGTCAATGCCAGACCCCAGTTCAACTGGCTGCGCTTGCCTTTGATCAAACCCCAATGCGCCCAGGTCAAGGTGGCCCCGGAAGTCAGCAGCAACATGGTGTTGATGGCCGGAATACCCCAAGCGTGCATCGGCGAAAACGGGTCGCCCAGCGGCCCAGCGCTAGGCCAGGCGCTGGTGAACTTCTCGTAGGGCGTGAACAAAGCCTCGTAGCCACTGAGTTCGGGCAGCGAAATTCGACGAATGTAATAAAGCGCGCCAAAGAAGCACGCAAAAAACATTACTTCCGAAAAGATGAACCAGACCATGCCAATGCGGTACGAGCGGTCCTCCCAAGGTGTGTAAACACCGCGCAGGTTCTCGCTGATCAACTCGCCAAACCAGCCGATCACCACGTAAGTGATCAGCGCAGCGCCAATCAGCATGCTCCAGATACCGGCTGGCGTACCGTTGATCCTGAAGATAAAGCCCAAAGCCGTCAAAAAAACGCCCACCGACAGGTAAGTGGAGTAACGGCTGACGGCCGGCACAAAATAATGGCCACGGGCAGCGGTTGGTGCAAGGTGCGTCATTGTTTGGGTCTTTCTGGGTCAGTTCGCCTTGGGGGCTTCAAAAAATGCATAGGAAAGTGTCACCGTTCCCAAGTCGGCATCCAGCTTGGGGTTCACCACAAACACCACCGGCATGGTGCGCGACTCGCCCGGCTGGAAGGTCTGTTGGGTAAAGCAAAAACACTCCAGCTTTTCAAAATACTGGGTGGCTGCCGCCGGCGTGACACTGGGAACAGCCTGGCCGACAAACACCCTGCCGCTGGTGTTCTTGACGGTGTAGTTGACATGGGTGATCTCGCCAGGATGAATCCGAATGGAAAACTGTTCCGGCTTGAAGTCAAGACCGACCCCTGGCATGGCCTGGCTCAAAAACTCGACCTTTACCGTGCGCGTCAAATCAACCTGGGTATTTTGTTGGTCAGCCGTGATCGGGCTTGAATTGGTCTTGCCGTTCAAGCCGGTCAGCCGGCAAAACGCGTCATACAACGGCACCATGGCAAAACCAAAGCCGACAAAAAACAGTGCAACCAGGCCCAACCGCAGCGCCAGCCGCTGGTTGCTGGCTTGGCGCTCTTGCGCAGCGGTCAAGCCTGTCGTCATAGGGGCCGGTATTTCCATAGCGCACCCAGAAACATCAGCACCACAATCAATCCAACAAACAGCCCCAGGCGGACATTGGCACCCCTGCGCTTGCTCCACTCTTGCGGGTCAAACTCTGGCTTGGGCGACTCGGACAGGTTCATGGACGGTCTCATCAGTACGTTCACTTGATTTCCGGCGGGGTTTCAAACGTGTGGTAGGGCGCTGGCGAGGGCACTGTCCACTCCAGGCCTTCAGCACCTTCCCAGGCCTTGTCCTGCGCCTTTTCACCACCGCGAATGTTCTTGATGACGTTGTAAACAAAGATCAGGTGCGAGGCCCCCAGAATAAACGCACCCACGCTGGAGATCATGTTCCATTCGGCAAACATCAGCGGGTAGTCCGGAATACGGCGCGGCATGCCGGCCAGGCCAACAAAAAACTGCGGAATGAATGTGATGTTAAAACCCACCACCGCCACCCAGAAATGCCACTTGCCCAGGGATTCGTCCAGCATATGGCCGGTCCACTTGGGTAACCAGTAATAAATGGCAGCCATCGCTCCCATCACGGCAGACGGGTAAAACGCGTAATGAAAGTGCGCCACCAAAAAGTAGGCGTTGTGATACTGCGGATCAGCCGCCGCATCAGACAGGGCCAGACCGGTCAGGCCGCCCCAGCCAAACAGAACCAGAAAGCCCAAAGCGAACAGCATCGGGGTTTCAAACGTCATTGAGCCTTTCCAGACCGAGGCGATCCAGCAAAAAAACAGCACCGCCAACGGGAACGAGATCGCCATGGTGATGTACATGAAGTAAATCTGGCTGCCGATCGACATGCCGCTGGTGAACATGTGGTGCGCCCAGACAATCACACCCAGGCCGGCAATGGCCCAGAACGCATACACCTGCGCCTTGTAGCCATAGGTGGGCTTGCGGGTGAACGCTGACAGCACATGGGGGATGGCACCGGCAATTGGCAGCAACAGCACATACACCTCAGGGTGACCCATGAACCAGAAAATATGCTGCCACAGCACCGGGTCGCCACCGCCAGCGGCGTTGAAGAAATGGGTGTCAAAGTGGCGATCCATCAGCACCATGGTGACACCACCGGCGAACACCGGCATGATGGTGATCAACAGCACGGCGGTCATCAAAAAGCCATGCGCAAACAGCGGCATTTTCATCAGCGTCATGCCCGGCGCACGCATGTTGACAATGGTCACAATGACATTGATGGAACCCAAAATGGATGACACACCGAGCATGTGGATGGCGAAAATGGCAAAGTCCATGCCCCAGCCGCTCTGGATTGACAGCGGTGCATACAAGGTCCAGCCGGTGTCCACCGCACCAGGCCCAACGCCAAAAATACCGAGAAAAAAGGGCAGCGTCAGCATGATCGCGGCTGGCGGCAAAATCCAGAAACCCCAGTTGTTCAGGCGCGGCAATGCCATGTCGGGCGCACCAATCACCATCGGCAACATGTAGTTGGCCAGACCGGTGGCCACCGGCATGGCAAAGCCAAACACCATCACCAGGCCATGCAAGGTGATGAGTTGGTTAAAAAATTCCGGTTGCATCAATTGCAGGCCAGGCTGGAACAGCTCGGCACGCACGGCCAGAATCATGGCACCACCGATGAACAGCATCACAAACCCGAAGATCAGGTACATGATGCCAATGTCCTTGTGGTTGGTGGTTTCCAGCCAGCGAATAAATCCGCCCGAGTAGTGCCCGCCGTGCGAATCACCGTGCGGTATGCCGTGCGACATATCGTGTGCCATTGCCTGCTCCTTATTGCTCAAAATCTGAAATTGGGTTTGCCGTTAAAGCGCTGCGAGCTATTGAGTGGCCTTGGCCGACACGATCGCATTTTGAACTGGCGCGACGACTGCCGCCACCGGTGCCTTGACGGTTGCAGGCTTTTTGCTGGCCAGCCATTTGGCAAACTCTTCCTGTGTCACCACATTGACCACCACCGGCATGAAGCCATGCTCTTTGCCACACAACTCTGAACATTGACCGCGGTAAGTGCCGGTTTTTTCAACCGTGGCCCAGAACTCGCGCAGGAAACCGGGCACAGCATCGCGCTTGACACCAAAGGCCGGCACCCACCAACTGTGAATCACGTCGTTGGAGGTGGTGATGAAACGCACTTTCTTGCCAACCGGCAGTACCAGCGGGTTGTCAACTTCGAGCAAATAGTGCTCGCCCTTGGCCTCGCTGTTGTCGATCTGCGCACGCGGAGTGATCAGGCGACTGGTAAAACTGACCCCTTCGGCAGGAAACTCGTATTGCCACAGCCACTGGCTGCCGGTGACCTTGACCACCAGCTCGGCATCGGTCTTGGTGTCTTCGTACATCAGCACCGCATGCAGCGCCGGTATGCCAAACACCACATAGTCAATGAAGAACAACAGCGCAAACGGCGATAACACCCACAGCCACTGCTTGCGGGTGGTCGGTGCGGTGAAGTTGACGGCCTTGAAGCCCGCTGCCTTGCGATGGGTGTAAAACGAGTACATCAGCAACCCGAACACCAAAAAGAACAGGATCAGGATCACCACCATCACCAGGTTATGCATGTGCAATGTTTCGTGCGCAATCGGTGTCACTGGCTGCGGGAAGTTGTAGGCATAACCCGCCCAGGTGGCGACCGACGCCAGCGCCAGCGCAACCCCTAAACCAAACTGGTACAAACTACGCATCATTTACAGTCCTTGCCATGGGAAATAGTCGATCATTTGATATTTATCAAACAATTTTAGACGACGAATTTGTGCTGACCGTTGCAAAACACCGGGGGAAAACCCGAAGCCGCCTGGCAATCTGGTCTGATCGAAAAGGCTGGGCGATGCGTGTCGATAGTGGTCTGCCCCGGATCAATTGCCCGCGATGCCCAAACGGGCGGCAGTATGACCCGCTGGGTATCATTTTTATAGCTGCTAGCGGATTGTGAACAAGGCCTTCAGCCTGATTTAATACAAAGTCCTGATGACCGCCCAAGCCACACAAGCCGCCGTCGCCAGTTCACACTGACCACATTGGCAGTGCAGACCTCGTGAGCCACAGGTTTCATGGGCTCTGGATTCCATGGGCCGTAGCCGCACCGTGGACTCAGCGCTTTTGAGGCCGGATCCCGATTCGATTGCCCACCGCTACCTTGCGCGTCTACTGTCGCGCAGAATTGTGCTCGGACCCCAGTAACACGGCACAGGACCAATAGTGTTATTAAATTGATAGCTGCCATAGCTTGCTGAATAAGGGCTTAATGCTGATATGTCACAAAACAGCAGTGCCGCCTCAGGTGCGGCTGGTCAGCAAACATGATGGACTGGTTTTCACGATTGTCTGAGATTACCAACAACTGCCATGCTTCAATTGCTGGTAGCAGCAGAAAACAAGGACAGCATCAGCGCGGTCCCGCTTCGCCAGCGCAGTGGCCTATGGTGGCAGAAGTTGGTCTGCTGCTGCGGCCTCAATCGGTCAAAGGTCCAAGAAATCGGCTCGCGCTTGCGCACCCGCTTTGAAGGGTGCTGCATCAAGCACTGCCTGGAAGCGGCCAGTATCAAGGTATACGACAAGTTCAGCCCGGTGCTTCGAATCAAGGTCACCTCCAATGACATTTCTGGATTTAGGCATCCCGGGTTCCTTCGTTGTTTGCCCCAAACCACCTCGGAGCCCAATGAAATCAAC
>DAOSLL010000278.1:0-5666 GCA_035368905.1 Rhodoferax sp. | reverse complement strand
GCAGCCCGGTAATGGCAGCAAACTGCGGCCACCGGTGAATGTCGGCCGGATTGGCCGGGCAACCCAGGGGCGCGGCACCGGTCAGTGCGATGACGGCGTTGCTGCCACGGGGGATGCAGGGCTCGTGCGCTGCGGGCGCTTTCAACGCGCAGTGGCGGGCACCGTCGGCTTCCACCAGGATCACATCTGCCACTGCCATGGCCTTGAGCTCATCAATTTCGTCGGGTTCGAAGCCAATCACTTTGCCCTCATTTGCATCGATTTGACTGTACAGCGCCACGATACCCGGCGCATTCGGCAAACCGCGCAAGGCAGCCAGGCGTTGTGCGCGCTCTGGCTCGATCAGCAGCGTTGCCCCGCGTCCCGGCTCAGGCCGGAACATCCGTGTGGTGGTGGTCAGCAGGACCCGTTGACCGCAGCCAGCGAGCGCCTGAGCCAGCCAAAAAAGCGTGCTGGTCTTGCCGCCGGCGCCGACCAGGCTGACCACGGACGGTACATCGGCACCAACGCAACGCGCAATGAAGTCGCTGTTGCCGGGAGCACACAGGAAATGAATGCCGGTCATGCGGCTATCGAATCGGGTTGTGGTGTCACGCCTTGCGGCCCGAAAAAATAAGTCAATACCCGTTGCGCATACTCAGCATCCCAGCCCGGCAGGCGCAGCAGACGTTTCAGAAAAACATCGGGGTGGGCTGCCGGGCTGGCGCTGCAAGCCGCCCGGCATTCATCTATCAAATTGGCCTCCAGCCCTTATGCAGTATGCGATGGCAGCTATCATTTTTACTCTTATCAGCATATCTGTCTGTTGGTAGGACAACTCAGCAATGCTCAGGCCAGTGCGTCCATGCGCTGCCACAAATGGGCTGCCAGCTTGCCTGCGTGAAATTGGCCTCCAGCCCTTATGCAGTAAGCGCTGGCAGCTATTATTTTGATACTTAACATCATGTTTGTCTGTTGTCAGGACAACTCAGCAACGCTCAGACCAGTGCGTCCATGCGCTGCCATAACTGCGCAGCCACCTTGCGTGCTTGCGCATAGATGGGTTCCACATCAAACGGAAAAGCACGGTTCTGATAAACCATTTGGCCGTTGACCATCACGCTGTCAACGCTGCCGGAGTTCATGCCAAACGCCAGGTGACCACCCACGTTCTGTGCCACCAGCGGTGTTGGGCTGTCGTAACTGCAAATCGTCAAATCAGCCTGATAACCCGCTTCGATGCGGCCAAAACGTGCGCCAAAATTGCGCTCCAGCAAGGTGTTGCCATGCCACAAAAAGCGCGCAAAGCTGTCTGGCCACAGGCTGCCGCCAGCGTCGCGGTGCTTGAAATAGGCGAACTTCAGTTCCTCAAACATGTCGGCACCGATGCCGTCGGTACCCAGTGCCAGGTTGCGAACTGCGGCCAACTTGTGGTTGTAGCCCACGTTGTTGTTCATGTTGGAGCGGGCGTTGTGCACCAGGAAGGCATCGCGGTCATTCAGGATGGCAATGTCGGCATCGGACAGGTACAAGCCGTGCCCGATCAGCGTCTTGCCGTCAATCAAGCCATGTGCGGCCAGTCGCTCGATCGGGTCCTGGCTGTAGCGGTGGTGGCTGTGTGAGACATCGTAGCGGTCTTCGGCCACATGGATGTGCAGGCCACGGCCAGTCGTTTTCACTGCGTCACCCAGCATTTCCAGTCCGGCATCGGATACTGTGAACGGCGCGTGCGCGCCCAGGTGCGCCTCCATCAGATATGGCTCATCACCCTTGGCCTTGGCTGCATCGATCAGACGTGCAAACGCCAGGTTCTCGTCAACGCCAGCGCGCAGCTCCTTTTCGCCGCCATTTCGGTCGGTGGTTTCATAACAGGTCATACCGCGCAGCCCGGCTTTGAGGAAACCCTGGCGCAGCGTTGCCAGTGATCCGGCAATGAAGTTGGGCGAGGCGTGGTGATCAATCACGGCGGTACAGCCACTTTTGATCGCCTCCAAGGAACAGATGAGGCCGCTGTAGTACAACGACTCCTCGTCGAGCGCGCGGTCCAGTCGCCACCAGAGATTCTTCAATGTCGAGATGAAGTCTGGGCAGGGCAAGATATTGGCCATGATGCCGCGCGCCAACCCCGAGTAGAAGTGATTGTGCGCACAGACGATGCCTGGCATCACCAGCTTGCCTTTGAGATCAAGTACTTGCGCTTGCGGGTACTTCGCCGCGAGGCCGGCACCCACTTCCAAAATCCGCGTGTCGTCTATGGCAATCTGGACATCGCCCCACACTGTGGCAGGCTCGACCTGCAGCGCGGTCAGGTTTCTCAGAATCAGCATGGCGGCTTGCTCCTTATGCTTCGACTGCACTGAGCAGGTAGCCGTGGTGGCTAACCACGCGGCTGGCGATGCGGCACAGGTCCGCCAGCTCTGGCGGCGCATCTTTCACCGCACCCGCACTGTCGATGGTCAGCTCAGACACCTTGCCGTCCTGGCGCACTGTGAGTTTGCCAGCCTCGACCAGAAAGCCTGGATTGCTGCTGTTGGCAAAGTCTTGTGGCAGACTGAAGATCGTGATCTTGTCTTTGTACGGGCGACCTTGCCATGGGCAAAACTGGGCGCAGTTGCCGCATTCATTGCAATAGGCATCAATGTGCAGCGTCTGTGCACGGTCCTTGAAGCCAGGTACCGCAATCGAGATGTTGGCGCGGTTCGGGCACACGTCAACACATTTGGCGCAGACATAGTTGCATTCGAGACAGCGCTGGCCTTCCTGTTTGACGAAGGCATCAAACGCGTCTTTCTTGACAAAATTCACCACCACGGCACCCTTGCGTTGGGTGATTTCGTTGGGGTCGGCGTTCAACCAGAATTTCTGGCCGTAGTGGCTTTTCAGGTTCTCGCGCTTCAAGATCTCATCGGTGGCACGCCGGGCATCACCGATAGCCCCAACGATGGACGATGGCCCTTGTTTCACATCGCCGATCAAAAAGACGTTCTGGCGCGTGGTTTCACTCGATGCCTGGTTGACTGCGGGCCAGCCGTCTTCACCCAGCGGAACGCCCATCGCCTTGAGCACATCACAATCGGCCTGCTCACCAATGGCTGTGATCAATGCATCCATCTTCAGTGCAATGGTCCGGTCTGTGGGCAATGGACGACGGCGGCCTTTTCCGTCAGGCGCGCCAAGTTCCATTACGCGACACGTGAGAGTGCCGTCGGCATCAAAACGCTCGGGGTTGGTCAGAAAGTGAAACCTCACGCCGTCCGCCACCGCTTCTTCGTACTCTTCACGGTAGGCGGGAATCTCGTTGAAGCTGCGGCGATAGATGACCGTCACGTCCTCAACACCTGGCACGCGCAGCGCAGCGCGGGCGCAGTCCATGGCGGTGTTGCCAGCGCCAACCACAGCCACATGGCGGCCCAGGTCGAGTTTTTCGCCGTCGTTGAAGCGGCGCAAGAACGGCAGCGATTTGTAGAGATTGCGGTTGTCGCCACCCAATTGGATGCCGCTGTTTTTGTCGGTGCCAATGCCGATCAGCACATACTCAAACCCTTGAGCTTTGAGCTTGTCCACGCTGAGCTGCGGATCGCAGCCATAAACAAATTTCACCCCGTGCTCGGCAACAAAGTTGATGTCGTGCTGCACCAGGTCGCCCGGACTGCGAAAGCGCGGAATCACGTGGCGTGGCACACCGCCAGCGGCCTGCTCGCGGTCAAAAAGCGTCACCGCGTGGCCGGCACGCGCCAGAAAATACCCGGCGGCCAGGCCAGCCGGGCCCATGCCGACCACCGCCACCGCGTTGCGTGACCCGGTGCCAGCCGGTTTGTGCCAACGGCGGCGGTATTCGTCCCAGCCTTTTTCAAGCGCGATTTTTTTCAGTTCGCGGATATTGAGCGGGCCTTCGTAATCGAGTCGCGTGCAGTTGTGCTGACACAGGTGATCGCAAATGTGCCCGGTGATCGCCGGCAGCGCATTGGTGCGGTAGATGACTTCCAGCGCGTCAGCGTAGCGCCCTTCGCTGACCAGGCGAATGTACTCAGGGATGTCCTGATGGATGGCGCACGCGGACACGCAGGGGGCAACGTAACAGTCAGTCAGCGGCAGCGCACTGCCAGTGTCGATTTCGTCTTTGGAGCGCCAGGCCTTTTGCGTGTAGTCAGCAGTGATCGCCTTGGCTGCCAGCAGTTCGAGCCTGGCAACATCGACCTGGCCCATCTGCCAGGCATCCGACGCGTCCAGCGCGCGCGCGCATTCCAGCAGCCGCAGATAGCCGCCGGGCTTGAGCAGATCGGTGGCCATGGTGATGGGGCGGATGCCGGTCTCGAAGATCTCGCGAATGTTGTACAGGCTGGCACCACCCGAGTAGGAAATCGGCAACCGCCCGTCGAATTCGCGTGACAGCAGCGCCGCCACGTTGATCGACAGCGGAAACAGCGCCCGACCCGACATGTACATTTCCTCGCCCGGCAGGGCCCCCTTGTGGTTGACCGCACCCAGCGTGTTGGTCAGCTTGACACCGAAGCTGAGATTTTTTTGCTGGCTCAAATCCAGCAGGCGGCGCAGCATGGCGCAGGCCTGATCAAGCTTGAGGTCATGTTCAAACGAAGCTTCCTTGACGATCAGATAGTCAAAGCCGCAGGTGTCGAGAATTTCGCGTACCCGCTGAAAACCCAGCAGGGTGGGGTTGAGCTTGACGAAAGTGTTGATCGACTTGACTTCGAGCATGTAGCGGCAGATCGATTCGATCTCATCAGGCGGGCAGCCGTGCATCGTCGATAACGTGACACCTTTGACCAGCCGCGCCGAAATACGTGCTGGCAGGCTTTGCAGTTGCGCCTTGCGGCTTTGCAGGCCCAGGCTTTCGATAAAGCTTTCATCGTTGACCCATTTGTCAAGAATGCGTTGGTACTCGGCAAACTTTGGATGCGCCGAGGCATCGATGGTGCTGTCAATGAAGGCTTGCATCGGAGCCTGCTTGATACCGTCGAGGTTGTAGCCCACGCTCATATTGAAACTGAATGAATTGGCTTCGCCCTCAGCGCGCGGGTCAAACACAGCTTCGAGCAGATGCAGCGCAAACCAGGCCTTCAGGTATTCGTCAAAGGCTTTCGGCAAGGTGTATTCCGAAGACCATTCGGTGTTGTAGCCCTCATCGGCGGCATCGATGCATGGCTTCTCGATTTCAAGCCGGTCCATGATCTGCACCGTCTTGAGTTCAATGAAGCGCCCACCCACCAGCCAGGAAGCCACGATGTTCTGCGCCAGTTGCGTGTGCGGTCCGGCCGCCGGGCCAACCGGTGTTTCACAGGTCTCGCCAAAAACCTCGATCAGGCGATCATCGGCCTTACGGTAGAACTGGCTCTCGGCAATGTCGAAGATTGAGCGGCTGACCCGAAACTCTTCAAAGATACGTTGCAACAGTCCCTCGAACGGAACGGGCCGCATGATGTCGCTCATGATGATCTCCAATAGCTGAGTGATAGGCTGGGCACACGCAAAGTGTGGTGTTCGGTGGCTTGGCTGCAAGTTTCGGGCCAAAGGCAATGCTCACATGAAATCGCGCCTGGCCAATCGCCTTGGTCTCTAACAAGTCAAGTCTTTGCATATCATGCGAAGAATTCAAACATTCAAAGTCATTCGCCGCGAGGGCGCGACTCCTACAAATTCAAATAGGCGCCGACTGTTTGTGCAGGAGT
>DAOSLL010000277.1:0-5670 GCA_035368905.1 Rhodoferax sp. | reverse complement strand
GACAGCCCGAGCCACGGCAAACCCCAACAGGGCGGGCACCAACAGCACCAGCATGGCAACCAGCGCCAATTGGGCTACAGCGTTGACGGCGACCAGGTCGCCCAGCAGCCAAGCAAAGGCGGCACCGGCAAACATCAGCATGCCCCAGTAGCTTGGCTGTGGCGGTATGTCGGCAAGCATTTGATGCCTGCGCCACACCAGCCAGATCACAATGGGTGGCACCAGAAACCCGTGGGCAAAGGTATCCGAGCGAAGCCAGATGGTAACGATGGCACTGCCTGTGCCTTGAAACAAAGTTAATGTCAGCGCCAGCAGCAACAAGAAAACAGGTAAGGCCTGCCGCCAGTTTTGCCCGGATTGCGTTTGTGCCAGAGGGGTCATGCAGAAGCCTTTGGATGCAGGTGGCGGTCAATCTTGGACAAATGGGCAGACCAACTGTAGTGTTGCAGTACCCGCAGTCGGCCAGCTTGGCCAATATCGGCCGAGCGCGCGGGGTCGCACAACAGGGAGTTGATTTGCACAACAAAGTCGCTGGCACTTGTTGCGGCCATAAGTTCGCGATCGACATGGGCGTTGATGGCTTCAACACAGGAGGTGGAGGCGACGACCGGTCGGGCCATGGCCATGGCTTCAAGAATTTTGTTCTGGATGCCTCGCGATACCCGTAGCGGGGCCACGACAACAGCAGCGTGCTGCAGGTATGGGCGCACATCGGGGACAGTGCCTGTGACCACCACTGATGGGCCGGCCAGCGCCATCACTGCCGGAACCGGACTGCGCCCAACAATATAAAAACAGAGCGATGGCCAGTGTTTGAGAAGGTCTGGTAGAACCTCTGCGACGAACCAGCTTACCGCATCAATGTTGGGCCAATAGTCCATGGCACCTGAAAACACCACGGGAACCTGCGCCGCTGTCAGGGTCTGCTGAGCAAAAGGAGAAGTGCATGCGGGATCTGGCGAAAAGTAATCGGCATCGACTCCATTGCTGATCGCTTCCACGCGGTCTGCACTCTCGGGGGCCAGTTGACGAAATAAGGCGACTTCGTTGTCTGTCACAAAAAAGGAATGCTTGGCCCGCAGGGCAGTCGTCCGCTCAAAGGCCAGCAACCGCCGCCCTTCAAGCTGGTAAAGCCATGACAGGGGCCAGCGGTGCTGGGGCGCATATTGTGTCCATTTGACCGAGTCAACATCAACAAAGTCGACCAGCATAGGCACCTTGCTGTTGCCCGGCACTGAAGCAACATACTGCGCCATGACCGATGAAAAAATAACGATGGCATCAATGTCCTGGCTGGCCAAGGTGTTGTTCACCCAGGTCTGCAAACCAGCATTTTGGTAGTAACGCAAACTCAAAGCCTGTGGCGTCGGCAGTGCGGCAAGACTGCGAAGTTTGGCAGAACGCGGATGAAGTCTTGCGATGTAGTTGTGCGGGCAGATGTCTTGTACCAAAGGCACATAGGCTTCATCAACCGGGTCATCAATGAAGGTGCCCAGGAACACCTGATGGTTCTGGGCAAGGTGCTTGAGCAAATGGTAAGAGCGTACCTTGTCGCCTTTGTTGGGCGGGTAGGGCAGCCGGTGCACCAGGTAAAGCAGTTTGCCCATGCACTTTCAACCAAGGTTGCGAACAACAAACGGTCCCAGCCAATTGGCCAGCCCAATTGGCATGCGCCGCCAGACGCTGATCATGAGCTTGTATTTGGCATTGTTGGGGTTGTTCTGTGGAATGCTGTCACGTTTATAAAGGCAGTATTCGTAGTTCAGGGGGGTGGGTTCGAAACCCCAATTTCTTTTGAAAGCAAACGGTCCGGTGCCGCGCTTGCTGCGACCATAGTCAAATACTTTGAGACCTCGGGCGCAGGCGCGGCGCATCAGTTCCCAATACTTGAAATCATTGGCTGCAAGGTCTCGCGCAGCTTCGTCATCGCCTGCGTAATAGGGCAACACTTCGTCGCGAAAGTAAAAGCTCAAAACGCTGCTCAGAGGACGGCCATCTTCGGCAGTAACGGTAAGTATTTCGCAGTCAGCCCCAAATTCAGCTTGGAGGGCTTTGAAGTACTTCTTGGGCAGTGCAGGCGTGCCGTGTCGGCGGACATTGTCAGCAAACAAGGCAAAGAATGCGTGAACGGTTTCGTCGATCTGGCTGACTAACCCGTTCTTGATGCCTTTGCGCACCATGGCCCGCTGTTTGCGGGGTATGGCCAGCATGTTGGCCTGTTCGTCAGGCAAGATTTCCTTGCGAAAGGTGACGTAGATATCCTGAGTGGGCCAATCAATCTGCTGGGGTTTGACGTTTCGCAACTCGAGGTGTGCCACGCCAAGGCGTTGTGCAATGTTCTGCGCTTCCCGCACCAGGGCCTGCGCAGCCACGGGATTGACCGAAGCCACGCCACCGTAAACTGCAAAAGGCAGGCTGGTGAGTGAATTGCCGAACAGCCAGCTATTGACATGCCCCAGCGGCAGAACAGCTTGTATGGCCCCATTGTCCTGGGCGTACAAAAAATAGGTATCGTGATGAAAGACATCGCGCACAATGCGCTGCCAGCCGGCCCGATGAAAAAATGTGGCCTCTGGGCACGCCATAACAAATGCATCCCACTCTTGCTCAGTAGCTGAGTCGTCAGGGTGGAGTTTTTGAATGCTGAGCATGTGGCTTGTCAGGCGGTTGACGTGAAAAAACTTGGTCGCGCCGTCGTACTTCGTGGCCGACTCAACACCGTAGCGTCAGCTCGTTGCATTATGCTGGGCGGCAGTGAGCCCATGACATTCAGGCGTGAACCTGTGCTGTGACGGGCTGGTTCAAAAAGACGCTGTCCATACGGCCCCAATTGAAATCGCTGAGCAGGCGTTTGAGCCGACCTTCCATTCGGTGAATATTGACGTAATGGCGAAAGCGGGTCTTTGCGCTAATACCAGCGACACGCGGTTGCCCCGTGTCAATCTCCCACGGATGAAAATAAAAGATGCCTGATTGCTGATCAAGCGCATTGACGCGGTTAAGCATCCAACGCGACAACGCATAGGGCAACAGCCTGAAATACCCGCCTCCGCTGGAGGGAAGATTGCGATTGAACATGCGCATGGTGGTAATGGGGATTTCCATTAACCCGGGACGCACCTCGTAGGCAAAACGCGGAGAGTCGGGCATGCCGTAGTGGTCGTGCGCAATCGGGTAAATGCTGGAGCTGTAGTGGTAGCCGGCCCGGGCCAGGCAGTCAAATGCCCACAGGTTGCCGGGGCCAATTGAAAAGCTTGGGGCACGGTAACCGCTGACCTCGTGGCCGGACAAGTCCTCAAGGATCAATTTGGCTAGGTGAATGTCGGCATAAAAAACATCTTCGGTTTGATCGGTGGCCCGTTCGTGACCATACCCGTGGCTAGCCAATTCGTGCCCCTGTGCCACGATCAGCCTGACCAGTTGCGGGTAGCGCTCGGCGATCCAGCCCAAGGTAAAAAAAGTGGCCTTGGTGTTGTGGGTGGTCAGCAACTCAAGAATACGGTGAATATTCCGCTCAACCCGGCATTCACGTTCGCTCCACTCGGAGCGCGCAATATGGGGCGCGAACGCAGAGACTTGAAAGTAGTCTTCAACATCAATGGTTAAGGCATTCACCCTCGCTGAGGATGGCATGGCAATGTCCCCGGTTCCGGAATCGTTCATTGACCTCTCCCTTCGGGGGGCTTGGTCGCTGCCTTGACCAGCTTTTGCAGCATGGCCAGCGTTTCGAGGCTGATTCGCTCCAAGCGCAGCGCACTGCCTTCAAGTCTTCGCAATCGGGCATCAAACTGCTCAATGCCCAGAGCATCCGCCTGGTTGGAAATAGTGCGGGCCAGAGCAGCGGTCACCTGCAATTTGCTCAAGTCAACGTCCAACGGACCCGCATCGACAGAGGCTTGCAGAGTCGAATTGCTCCACCCGGATTTGTCTGCGGGTGTCGGCTCTGTGGACACGCCGGATTCCTCCTGAATTTCATCAACGACTTCGACCACATCTTCAAGCCCGAATGCGTCTTTGCCACTCAAAAAACCAAGCAGCAGCAACCGGTCACAAAGTAGATTGATTCGCCGTGGAATGCCATCGGAGGACTTGAATATCTTTTCAACGGCCGCTTCGTCAAATGTAGGGCGACCCGTGGAGCCTGCGCATCTGAGCCGATGTTCGATGTACCCCTGCGTTTCTTCCTGATCCAATGGCCCGATATGACAACTGGCTGTTACCCGTTGTCTGAGTTGTTTCAGGCCTGGACTTTGCAAAATAGCCCGAAACTCGGGTTGTCCGACAAGAAAGGTCTGCAGCAACGCTTGCTGATCATACTGAAAATTGGACAGCATGCGCAACTCTTCGACGGCTCGCGCGGTGAGGTTTTGCGCCTCGTCGACGATCAGCAGGCAGCGTTTACCCTGGCTGGTCTGGTTCAGAAAAAAGGCCTCCAAAGCCATCAGCAAGTCGGCTTTCGATATGTCCTTGACGCGCACGCCAAAGGCTGATCCCACCATGCGCAACGTGTCTTCGGCATCGAGCTGAGTGGTAACCAGATTGGCAGCAACCACCTTTTCGGCATCAAGTCCCCCAAGCAGACCGCGCACAACTGTGGTTTTGCCGGCACCGACTTCACCTGTGATAACAATGAAACCCTCGTTTCGCACCACACCGTATTCCAGGTAGGCCTTGGCACGCCTATGCTGCTTGCTGCCGAAGTAAAAACTGGGGTCGGGATTGATCTGAAAAGGCTTGCTTTTTAACCCGTAAAAATCTTCATACATGGGCTAGAACTGCACGTTAATCTGACCAATAACGGCGCTTTCGGAGTAGGGCGCACTGTCACCGTCTGCGACGGTTCGGCGCGCACCGAGCAATACGGTCGACTTCTTGCCAAGTTTGCCACCAACGATGACATTGGTCGACCTCAGGTTTGTGTCTGACAAACTGGCATTGCCAGAATTTTTTTGCCACGAAAACAGCAGGCCCAATGCGTAGTCAGGTGTCAATCGGTGGGCGAACTGGAGGCTCAAGGACTGCTGACGGACCTGACCCGCGGCAAGGTCATCAACAGCCGTTGATACCGTGTCAAGCCTGCTGGATTCGCTGCGCGAGGCGACAAAGGTGATGGCATCACGAACCCCCAGCAGAGCAAAAGACAACTCTTGGCGACGTTGCAAAGAAATGGCCGCTGTCTGGAAACTGTTATCAGCATTGGCGGTGGCGCTGATGCCATTAGTTAGCAAATAGTCATCAACCAGACGCGCACGTGCGGCCGGATCTGGCTCAGTCGAGGCGAACTGGCTAAACAACAGGTCATACATTGAGCCTTTGCTGCTGGTAGCGGTCTGCCCTGATGTTGAGGACACGTCCTTGTTGTCGGTGAATTTCCAGACCGTGCGTGCGGTACGGTGCTCAAGTGACAAGTTATAGGCATCCCCAAACGAGCGATGGCTACGCTCCAAATTAAACGTGGTCAGCGTTGATGGCACCCACTTTACACCTAGGGTGCTGGTGTTGTAACTTTGCTTGGTTTCGCCTGTGAAGTTGTTGGCCTCACGCCCAACTTTGGCGTAGACCTGAATCTGCGGATTGACGTTATAGAGCGGGCCAAAGTTGATGGTGTCCGACTCTGTCGCTCGCCCTTCACTGTACGACACGCTCTGCCGTGTAAGGTCAGCAGTCCAA
>DAOSLL010000276.1:0-5699 GCA_035368905.1 Rhodoferax sp. | reverse complement strand
CCGCGAGATCGTGTCAAATCCCAACGTCGTGTGGGTTTTCATGATGTCGAACTCGGCGTTGGTCAACTTGCCGGGCTTGTTCAACACCTCGGTCGGCATCGCCACCTTGCCCAGATCATGCAGCAGGCCAGCCATGCCGCAGGCGCGGGTTTGCGGCTCGTCGAGACCCAGTTGCTTGGCCAGCGCCACCATCATGGCGCACACTGCCACCGAATGCATGTAGGTGTAGTCGTCCGCTGTTTTCAGCCGCGCAAGGCTGATGATGGCACCTGGATTGCGCGCCACCGAGTCAGAAATATCCTCCACCAATTGGCGGGCACCACCCACATCCACCGCTTTGCCCATGCGGACTTCTTCAAACATCGACACCACGGCAGCCTTGGCCTCCAGGCAAATGCGCGAAGCACGCTCAACCTCTTGCGCCGCCGTGACCGGCGTGGTCTCACGCAGGGGTGGTGGACGGGCAGCGGTCGGCGTGGGTGGGGCCGCAACGGCAGGTGGGTCGGGCTCACAGACAGCAGGCTCACCGGCTGGCACATCCAGACCCAGGTCGCAGTCGATCCAGACCTCCTTGATGCTGCTGGCCAAAATCAGCGCGATGTCATTGGGATCTTTCAAGACAAAGCCGGTGCGCCAAAAGGGATGATCCATCCAGGAGCCACAAAACCCCTTAAGGTGCATGCCCAGTTGCAGTTGTTGAACACCGACGCGCTTGAGCATGATGGATAAGGGTGAACGCAGGCGAAGTGGTTAAAGCGGACGAATGTCAATCGGAACGAACCGCCACGCCCAACTGACGCAGGTAGTTTGCCACATCTGGCGGCAAAGCCTTGAGCGCCCGCGCCTTCTCGGCCAGTTCGGCCGCCGGGCTGGTCTGACCCATCGCCGCCAGGGAAACTGCTGCACCCAACAGCCAGCGCGACTCGTCCGGGCGCAGGGCCAGGCCGCGCTGGTAGGCCGCCACTGCCTGCGCATGCTGCCCCAGGCGTTGCGCAGCATTGCCACGCATCGCCCAAATGTCGGCAACGCCAGCCAGTTGCGGCTCCAGGCGCTCCAGCATTGCCAGTGCGTCGGCTGGCTGGCCCAGGGCCAGGCTCATGCGGGCGTGCTCGCGTGCCAACTGGGCCAGCGCGCCAGGGTTGGCCGCAGCCTGTTCCAGCCGCAGCAATGCGTTGTGCAGCAGGGCAAGGGCGGCGCGGCGATCACCGTTGTTCCACAGGAGCTGTGCCTGCGCGGCCAGTTCCGCTGTGCCAGCTCGCTCAGACCTGGCTTCGGACACATTGGTGGCACTTGCCGGAGGCGGTGCAGAAATCAAATCCGGGGGCGGTTCAGATGCCAACGCCCCTGACATTGGCTTGCTGATCGCTGGCCCTGCAACAGCCACCCCACGCGGGACTTTGACAGCCGCTGTTGCTGGCACGGCAATCGATGCAGGTGAGGCGACGGCGTCTGCCCTAGGTTTGGCTACCGCCAAGGCTGCAGCAGTCTGGCGCGACGCCGGGGCCTCGACACTGCCAGCCACTGGCATCGGCAGCCGTGGATTTGATGTCGGCACAGCCGTTGGCATCACAGTCGGCATTGCCGGGGTGCTGGGTACCAACCAGGCTGGCTTGATGACGGTTGGTGGCTGCAGCCACCACATCAGCCCAGCCGCGCCCGCCAGCAACACCAGCAGCGTGACCAGCGCAACCCGCCAGTCGATCAGCGGTCTGGCACGGCCAGGGCCGGATTCGCCACCCACCACAACCACCCCATTGACCAGCCCTTTGGGGTAGAGACGGGCAGCGTCTGCATGCCGAACAGGTTGCTCAGCAGTTTGCCGACTGTCCAGGTCGCGCAGCACCTTGTTGATCACGCTCATGCCACTTTTCCTGTGCGTGCCAGCCAGCTTTGCCGCAACCGCTGTTGCCAGACACGCCAGCCAGAGGTCATTGACGGTACGCCCGGCGTGTCCGCAGCCGCCAGCCTGACATGTGCAACGGTCACCCGATGGGTGTTCTCGCCAAACGCCAGCATCAGGCATTTGTGCGCCAGCACATTCACAAGTCGGGGCACACCGCCACTGAGCCGCGCTATGGTCCGGGCCGCATCAGCCTGAAAAACCTGCAGATCAGTCGCCTCGCCCTGCGCCGCTGTGGCAAGCCGGTGCACCAGGTACATCGGCACCTGTGCAGAGCGCATCGGACCCAGGTATTCGCTGAAGGTAATGCGCTGCAGCAACTGCCGGATTTCCGGATTGGTCAGCTTGACATCGAGCTCGGGCTGCCCCAACAGCACCAGTTGCAGCAGTTTCTGCTTTTCGGTTTCCAGGTTGGACAGCAGCCGCAGGCTTTCGACGGTTCGCAGCGGTATCGCCTGCGCTTCATCGATGCACACCACCACCCGTTGCCCATCCTGGGCATGTCTGAACAAGCAATTGGCCAGCAGCGTCATGAGTTGATGGCGGCTCAGGCGCAAATGCCCGGAAGTGTCACGCCGACGGGCCGGTGCCGGATCAACACCCAGTTCATCGAGCAAGGCCAGCAGCAGATCGTCCGGCCCCATATCCGGGTTGGGAATGTAGGCGGTGACGCATTCGCCCTGCAAGGTCTTGAGCAGTTGGCGGCACAACACCGTTTTGCCACAACCAACCTCGCCGACAATTTTCAGGAAGCCTTCGCCACTGCGCAAAGCGACCAACAAGGTGTTGAGGGCAGCCTGCGCACCGTCATGCGGGAAAAAAAAAGCACTGTCCGGGGTGATTGAAAACGGTGCCTCTCGCAGGGCGAAATGCCGCAAATACATGGCTATTGGGGATCAATCGGCGTGTGCACCACTTTGCCGTCGATGCGGATGATCCGGGCACGCGCGACATCCATGTCGTCGAGCGCCGCACGGCTGCGGCGGCTTTGCTCATCCCAGTCCTGCTGGGTACGGATGATGGTGGGTTTGATCAGCACCACCAATTCCTTTTTGCGCCCGCTGTTGGCACGGTTACCCAGAATGCTTGAGAAAATCGACTCACTGGAGCCAGGCAAACCCGAAGACGTGCGGCTGGACTCGATTTGCATCAGGCCACCAATGGCGACGATTTTGCCGTCCTGAATGCGCACCAAGGTGTCGGTTTCGTTGATGCTGCTGGATGCCAGCGGGAAACGGTAATTGCCAATGGAACCCAGATCAACCTGCTTGGTCTTCTCGGTCACCGAAGTCACCGACGGATGCACATGCAAGGTGATGTTGTTGCCCTGATCAATTTGCGGCGTCACATCGAGCGAAACGCCAGAGAAAAACGGTGTCAGGGTAATGCTTGGCAAGGTGGTGTTCGAACCGGAATTGGTCGAACTGCCTGAATTGCTGCCGCCGCTGACACCTGTGACATAAAAGTCATCGGTACCGACCTTGAGCACGGCTTTTTGGTTGTTCAGCGTGGCAATGCGCGGGCTCGACAGTATTTGCACGTCACCCCGGGTTTCCAGAAAACCCAGCACCGCCTGAAACCCTTCGGTTGCCAGCGCCAGGCCAAACAGGCCGGTGCCGGAAGCTGGCAGAGCAACCGAATCGACCAGCAGGGATGTGGCATCAGCAGCAAAACCGGGCAGGTTGTCATGCACCCCGCGAATCAGCGCGTTGGTTTCCGGATTGCCACCCAGCACGCCAATCGCACCGGTGGCATTGCTGGTGTTTTTCAAAGCCGACCAGTCAATGCCGCTTTGAAACCCGTCGCGCAATTCAACCTGCACAATCTTGGCCTCCAGCACCACCTGCCGCTCCACCGCAACCTGGGCCGCCTTGAGAAACCCCTCAACCTGTCGCAGTTCTTCCGGCATGGCGCGCACCGCCATGATGCCTGCCTGCGGGCTGGTGATCACGTTGCGACCCTCACCTGCCCCGACGATGCCTTTGATGGCGGTGGAAATTTCACTCCAGTAATCGGTTTTGGAACTGGTGCTGACGCGACTGCCGCTGGACTGGTCGGAACCGCCACCCGCGTTGGCAGCCGTGCTGCCCGCGCTGGTGCCGGATGCCTGCATCGCCCCGCCAGACGACACCCGCAAGTCGCTGCTGCCGTTGCGCTGAGATTGCGGGTAATTGATGGTGAAAATTCGGGTTTGCAGGGTTGGCGGGTAAACCGTGATGCGCCGACCATCGATCTTGAAGTCGTAGCCGTAAACATCCCGAACTGCCTCAAGTGCCTCGGCAATCGTGACCCCACGCAAAGTCACCGACAAAGTGCCAGTCACCCCAGGGTGCATCAGCATGCTGTAGCGGGTGTCTGCGACGATCGCCAGGAACACTTCGCGCGCCAGGGCATTGTTGACCAGCAGGTCAATTTTGGGCTCGGTTGGCAATGCGCCCCCAGCTTGTGCGGGCTCGGCCAGTGCATCTGAAATACGCGCGGGCACCCGCACCGCTGGTGCCGGTGCATCAGGCATCGGCAGCTCGGCACGAATGGCTTCGCTGACACTGGGTGTGCGCAGCGGCCGGTCGGCACTGCAGCCACTGAGCATGCCTGCGCCCAACAGCCCAACTGTCAGGCACACAACAATCGACACATCATTCATGGTGAGAGCTCTTCGGTTCATGGGGCAAGACCTGATGGTTTGACATTTGCGGCGCGGCGCTCAATGCCATTGAACACCGGCAGCCGGCGCACGCGGCCTTCTTCGAGTAGCCAGACCTCGGTTTCGGTGATGTTTGCAACCTGCGTCTGGCCAAACTTCTGACCTTTCGCGTACAGGCGGGTGCCAACCATCAGGTAGGGCACACCGTCACGCACCAGAACCGAAACGCTGGCGGCTTCGCTGGTGTTGCCACCAGCGCTTGCAGCGCCAGCCGCCAACCCTGCGGCAACCGGCGGCACGGTAGGATCGCGCGTTGCCTGCGCCAATGTGTCGGTGGTGCCTGCCAGCAGCAACCAAAAGCCCGGCACCAGGCACGCCTGGCGGACCATTGCAGGCAGCGTCTTGACATCAATCACGGCACAAGCTCCCCGAGCAAAAACAGTTTGAGCGTCAGTTCCGGCAAGCCCTTGTCGCTTTTGAGGCTCATCTCGCCCCAGCGCACCTGTGGCATGGCGCTCTCAAGCGTTTCAACATAGCGCGTCAAATCGGCATACGCCCCGGTCACCGTCAAAGCCACCCCCTGGCGCGTCAAACCGGGCGGCAATGTGCTGGTGCCTGCACCAGCACCGGGGCTGCTGCCTGGTCCGGCCAGCTCGGGCGCCAAGGCGCTGGTTCCCACCAGCGTCAAACCCTCATGTCGGCGCAGCAGGTGCACCAGCGCCTGAGCCAGCGGCGCGGCATCAGCGGCGTTCGGCAACAACTGCCGCACCGACTGGTTGATTTGCTCGGTCTGTTCGCTGATTTGCAGCAATTCATCACGCGAACTCTGGCCTGTGCTGGCGGGACGGACGCTCAGCCGCAAGCTGTCGCGCAGGCGCTGCAACTCTGCGCCCTGCTTTTCAACCCGCTGCGACAACTGCTTGTGGGCAGTCTGCGCCGGTGACAGCCACAGGGTGTCCACCAGCGCGCCACAACACACCAGGATCGATAAAAATAGAAAAATCCGCTCGCGCAAACTCAAGCCATCCAGCCGCGCCATCTGAGCTTGCCACATTTGCTTCATCCTTGAATCCTCAGTTGGACGCGCCCGAGTGGGCCGTTGGCGGCGCGTCTGGGTAGGGCGAAAGCCGCGGCTCCAAACGTGCCTGCGCACGT
>DAOSLL010000275.1:0-5717 GCA_035368905.1 Rhodoferax sp. | reverse complement strand
GTAAAACCCCTACTGTCGCCCCGGCAAAGCCGGGGGATTACCTGTTTTATTTACGCCATGCCTACTGAAAAGACAGATCACAGGTCGCGAGCCCTGCTCATTGCTGCTGTGAGCATGCTGGTGGCCTGCTCTGACAAGCCCGCACCAGCCTGGTCAGGCTATGCTGAAGGCGACTACGTTTATGTTGCAGCGCCGCTGGCCGGTCGGCTCGATGCCGTCACGGTCAAGCCAGGTCAGAACATTGTCAAAGGTGCGCCGCTATTTGTGCTGGATTCTGAACAAGAGAACGCCGCCAGCAATGAGGCGGCGGCACGGCTGGCAGTTGCCCAGGCCCAATCGGCCAATCTGGACAAAGGCAAGCGCAGCGAAGAATTGGCGGTGATGCAGGCCCAACTGGCCCAGGCACAAGCCGCTGCTGCGCTGGCGCGCCAGGAACTGCAACGTCAGCAGCAGCTCATCACGCAGGGCTTTGTCGCTAAAGCACGGGTGGACGATGCTATGACAGTGCTGGCGCAGGCGCAGGCACGAGAGACCGAATTACAGGCGGCGCTGCAGGTGGCAGGCCTGCCAGCACGCAGCGACGAGCGCCGCGCCTCACAGGCCAGCACCAATGCCGCCGCCGAGGTGCTGCACCAAAGCCAATGGCGTGCCGGGCAAAAAAAACAGGTGGCACCAGCCGATGCGCTGGTGGCCGAGGTTTTTTTTCAGGTCGGTGAGTTCATTCCGGCCGGACAAGCGGTGCTGTCGCTGCTGCCACCGCAGAACATCAAGGCCCGGTTTTATGTGTCCGAAGCCGATCTGGCCAGCCTGCAACCGGGGCAAGGCGTGACGCTGCATTGCGACGGCTGCACCAGCCCGCTGGTGGCACACATTTCACGCATTGCAACCCAGCCAGAATTCACGCCGCCGGTGATTTATTCCAACGCGCAGCGCAGCAAGCTGGTGTTTTTGGTCGAAGCCCGGCCCGAGCCCGCCGACGCAGCGCGGCTTAAACCAGGCCAGCCCCTGGACGTGCGGCGCAATGATGCAGCCAAAGCCCCATGACCGACCTGGCCATTGATGTTCGATCCTTGAGCAAGCGCTACGACGGCCGCGCCGTAGTGGATGGCATCAGCTTGCAGGTCGGCAGCGGGCGGATTTGCGGCTTTCTGGGCCCAAACGGCAGCGGCAAGACCACCACCATCCGCATGCTATGCGGGCTGCTCACGCCCGACGGTGGCAGCGGCACCTGCCTGGGGCTCGACATCTTCAAAGAGGCAACAGCCATCAAGCGCCAGGTCGGCTACATGACACAAAAATTTGGCCTGTATGACGACTTGTCGATCCGCGAAAACCTGGATTTTGTCGCGCGCCTGTTTGAGCTGCCGCAGCGCCGCCAGGCAGTGGACCTGGCGCTGGAACAGTTGGGGTTGACGGCACGGCAAAAACAGCTCGCCGGTGCCCTGTCCGGTGGCTGGAAACAGCGGCTGGCACTGGCCGCCTGCCTGATTCACCAGCCGCGCCTGTTGTTGCTTGATGAGCCCACTGCGGGGGTGGACCCGAAAGCGCGGCGTGATTTTTGGGACCAGATTCATGCGCTGGCAGCACAAGGCATCACGGTGCTGGTTTCAACCCACTACATGGACGAGGCAGAGCGCTGCCATGATCTGGTGTACATCGCCTACGGCAAGATTCTGGCCCGGGGCAGCGAGCGCGAGATCATCGAGGCCGCACGGCTTCAGGTCTGGTCGATCACCGGCATCGGTCTTGCCGATGTCATCGCACCCCTCAAGGCCTCGCCGGGTGTGATCAGTGTGGCGGCTTTTGGCAACGCCGTGCATGTTGCCGGGCAGGACGAGGCACTGTTGGGGCAGGCGCTGGAACGAATCCGGCAGGACTATCCGGTGCAAATCTCACCGGCCCAGGCCAATCTGGAAGACGTGTTCATCACCCTGATTGCCACCGCGCAAGACAATTTCGCCAGCGGGGGTAGCCCATGACCCGTTTTTCATGGCGGCGTGCGCTGGCGGTCTTTATCAAGGAATTCCAGCAAATGATGCGCGACCGGTTGACATTTGCCATGGCGGTTGGCGTGCCCATCATGCAATTGGTGATGTTTGGTTATGCCATCAACACCGACCCCAAGGGTTTGCCCACCGTGGTGGTCAGCAGCGATGCCGGTCCAATGTCGCGCAGCCTGCTGGCGGCCATGCAAAACACCGGCTATTTCCGGGTTGATCATGTGCTGGGCAGCGAAAAAGAGGCTGACGCATTGATCGAGGCCGGTCAGGTGCAGTTCATGGTGGTGATTGGCCCCCACTTCACGCGGCAGTTAATCCGTGGCGAGCACCCAGCCATTTTGGTGTCAGCCGATGCCACCGACCCAAGCGCCTCGGTCAACGCGATTGCTGCACTCAACGTCATGGCAGCACAGGCGCTCAGCCACGATATGGGCGGGGCGCTGCGTTCGCTGCAACCGCAAAGGCCGCCATTCGAAGTGCGGGTACACCGCCGCTACAACCCTGAAGGGCTGTCGCGCTACAACATCGTGCCCGGTCTGGTGGGTACCATTCTGACCATGACCATGGTGATGCTGACCTCACTGGCGATGACGCGCGAACGCGAGCGCGGCACCTTGGAAAACCTGCTGGCCACACCGGTGCGCCCGGCCGAGGTGATGGTCGGAAAAATCCTGCCCTACGTGGTGATCGGCTACATCCAGTTGGGTGTGATTCTGGGCGCGGCTTTTTTACTGTTTGAGGTACCGATGGAGGGCAGCATGGCGCTGCTGGTGGCGATGATCGGTGTCTTCATCGTGGCCAATCTGGGAGTCGGGTTCACTTTTTCGACCATCGCCAAAAACCAGCTACAGGCGATGCAGATGACCTTCTTTTTCTTTTTGCCATCAATTTTGCTGTCGGGCTTCATGTTTCCGTTTCGGGCCATGCCGGTGTGGGCGCAGTGGGTCGGTGAGGTCCTGCCGCTGACGCACTTTTTGCGCATCGTGCGCGGCATCTTACTCAAAGGCAACACGGCGGCGCAATTGCTGCCCGAACTGTGGCCAATGTTGCTGTTTTTGCTGCTGGCGGGTCTGCTGGCTCTGAAGCGTTACCAACAGACGCTGGATTAGGTGACTGTCAACCCTATCGGGCATCGGCTGCGAACCGACCGCTGCGGCCCATTTGGCACCGGCTTTTTGACCGAATGCTGGGCCATGGATCGGCAAATCTGGCACAAGCTGGCCTCGCTGGGTTCGGTTCTCACCGCTCGATGCATCATTTCAACAGCCAGGCGGCCTGGTGTTGCGTGCAACCAGCAACGGATTGACAAATCCATGAAAACAGCGAGATTGACAGGAAGCGCTCGCTATAATCGCAGGCATTGCTGGCAAAACTCCGCTGCCTGATCAACTTTTGAGCGGGGAATTTCGCAAGATCAATGTTTGGCCCGATCTTCCAGATTTTGAAGTCTGCACCTTATGGATATTTTGATTCAATGACAACCATCCGTGTTAAAGAAAACGAACCTTTTGACGTAGCGCTGCGCCGCTTCAAGCGCACCATTGAAAAACTTGGTCTTTTGACCGATTTGCGAGCCCGTGAGTTCTACGAAAAACCCACCGCCGAACGCAAACGCAAGAAAGCCGCTGCCGTCAAGCGCAACTACAAGCGCATTCGCGCCATGCAGTTGCCCAAAAAGCTGTACTGATCTGAAACACTGCGGGACAAGATGCCCGGTTTTTAAGCGAGCAGGATTTGTCTCTCGTTGATTAGACTGACAGGGCTGCAAGGCCTGAAACAAGCTCGCCGGGGACGCTCAGGCGGGTTTTTTTATGTCAAGAATTCGGCCATCTTCACCCAGGACTGCCCTGTTTTTCCGCTAATTCCATTTCTAATCCATCCAGATCGTTGTTATCTCGCTTTGCCTTGCGTTTGCAATGCCTGCGGCAGGGTGCCTAGACACGAACGATGCAGAAACGGATTACGTCGTTGATTTGCCATCAAGCCCGCGATGGCAAGAATGGCAGAGATACCAAGTGAACAAACTTACCCTGATTTCCACCCGAGCGCTTTGCCAACTTCTTCAGGAACAAATCCAATGTCACTCAAAGACCAGATCACCGAAGACATGAAAAACGCCATGCGCGCCCGGGACAGCGAACGTCTGGGCGCGATCCGCCTGCTGCTCGCTGCCGCCAAGCAAAAAGAAGTAGATGAGCGCGTGGTGCTTGACGACGTGGCCATGGTGGCCATTGTTGACAAGCTCATCAAGCAACGCAAGGACTCGGTGACGGCTTACCTGCAGGCCCAGCGCCAGGACCTGGCCGACAAGGAGAGCTTCGAGATCAAGGTGCTGCAAGCCTACTTGCCGCAACGCCTGAGCAGCGAAGAAATCACCGCTGCCGTCACCGCAATCGTTGCCAGCCTGGCAGCAAAAGGGCCAGGTGACATGGGCAAAGTCATGAGCGCGGTCAAGTCCCAATTAGCTGGCAAAGCCGACCTGGCGCTGGTGTCACAGGCAGTCAAGGCCGCGCTGGTTGGTTAACTCCGGATTGCCATGACCAGGCCGCTGCGCTATGCGCTGGTCTCGGTACGCGAGCTGCTGGCCTCGGCTGGGCCGTTTGTGGTGTTGGCCTGTGCCCTGCTGGCACTGGCCTATTTTTGGCTTGACCCGACCCCGCCCAAGCAGGTAACGCTGGCCACCGGGCCAGCCCAAAGCGCTTATGACGAGTTTGGCAAACGCTACGCCCAGGCACTTGCAGCCTACGGCATCGAAGTCAAGCTGGTCGAATCGGAAGGGGCCGCGCACAACCTCGAATTGCTGACCCGTGGCCAGGTTGATCTTGGCTTTGTACAAGGTGGCAGCGGCGACCCTCAGGCAGCGGCGCAACAGCAACTGGTCTCGCTTGGGAGTCTGTTTGTTGAACCTCTGTGGCTGTTTTACCGCAGTCCCAAAGCCTTGAACGGGCTTGCTGATTTTAAAAAAATGCGCATGAACATCGGTACGACCGGCAGTGGTGTGCCGCGGCTGATGAGCCAATTGTTTGAACTCAACCGCATGAAAGAGTCCGAACTGATACTGACCCGTTTGTCGCAAACACCTGCCACCGTGACTTTCCTCAACAACGGCCTGGATGCCCTGCTGTTTGCCTCAGCCCCCGAATCTTCCATGGTTCAGATGCTGTTGCAGACACCAGGCGTGCGGCTGATGAACTTTGCCCAAAGCGAGGCCTATTCAAGGCGTTTTCCATTTTTGACACCCGTTACCCTGCCCCGCGGTGTGGTCGATCTGGCCAAAGATATTCCGCCACAGGACATGCCGCTGGTCGCCACCACCACCACCCTGCTGGCTGGCCCCATGGTTCATCCTGCGGTGCTGCAACTGTTTTCACAAGCTGCTCTGAGCCTGCACGGAAAGGCCGGCTGGTTCAGCCGGGCACGCGATTTTCCAAACGTCGAGCTCACCGAATTTGTCGTATCAGACGAGGCGCAGCGCGCGATGCGCAATGGCATTCCCCTGCTACAACGCTACTTGCCCTTTGCCTATGCCAACCTGATTGAGCGCATGTGGCTGGCATTAGGCATCATTTTGGCGGTGCTGCTGCCCTTAAGCCGCATCGTGCCGCCGCTCTACCAGTTCCGCATCAGGTCAAGGGTGTTTCGCTGGTACGGTCAACTGCGCAGCATCGAGGAACGTGCCGTTGACCAGACCGAAGCGTTGCCGACACTGCTGGAGGA
>DAOSLL010000274.1:0-5720 GCA_035368905.1 Rhodoferax sp. | reverse complement strand
GGAATATTGATACCAGCGATACGTGCCATTTTTATCCTCTATAACTCTTGCAATTAACCCTGGCGCTGCTTGTGCCGCGCATCTGTACAGATCACGCGAACAATGCCTTTGCGCCGAATAATTTTGCAGTTACGGCAAATTTTCTTAACTGACGCCGAAACTTTCATTCTATTCTCCTAAACAATTCATTAACATTTTGCTATTTTGCCCTGAACACGATTCGAGCTCTACTCAAATCATAAGGCGTAAGTTCAACAGTAACTTTATCTCCAGGCAGTATACGAATATAATGCATTCGCATTTTCCCAGAAATATGCCCCAACACGATGTGCCCATTTTCGAGCCTCACCCGAAAGGTCGCGTTAGGAAGGTTTTCTACAATTTCTCCCTGCATTTGAATTACATCGTCTTTAGCCATATGATTCCCTCAAGAAGCCTTGAAATTAGCCTTCTTTAACAGCGACTCATACTGCTGTGACATCAGGTAGTTCTGCACCTGCGCCATGAAATCCATCGTTACGACAACGATAATCAGCAAAGATGTACCACCAAAATAAAAAGGAACGTTGTATTTAAGAATCAAAAACTCAGGCAATAAACAAACAAGTGTGATGTAGATTGCACCAACAAACGTCAATCGAAGTAATATCTTGTCAATATACTTAGCCGTATTATCACCAGGTCGTATACCCGGAACAAATGCACCACTCTTTTTTAAGTTCTCTGCTGTTTCTCGGCTGTTGAAAACCAAAGCTGTATAGAAAAAGCAAAAGAAAATAATGGCTGCGGCGTACAACAAAACGTAAATTGGTTGACCTGGAGTCAAAGTTCCAGCGATGTCCTTCAACCATCGCATCGATTCCCCGGCACTAAACCAACCTACAACAGTCGCAGGTAGCAAAATGATAGACGATGCAAAAATTGGTGGGATTACGCCAGCCATATTCAACTTCAATGGCAAGTGGCTTGACTGTCCACCATAAACCTTGTTGCCAACTTGCCTTCTAGCGTAATTGACCAGTATCTTCCTTTGACCACGTTCTACAAACACAACGAAATATGTTACTAAAGCTACCAGCAGGACAATGAACAGTGAAACAACAATGCTCATAGCACCAGTGCGAACCAATTCCAACAATCCACCAATTGCATTCGGAAGACCGGCAGCGATACCACCAAAAATCAGTATTGAAATTCCGTTACCCAAACCCCGCTCGGTAATTTGCTCCCCTAACCACATCAAAAATACTGTTCCTGCCGTCAAGGTTACGACTGCGGTTACCCTGAAGCCAAACCCGGGAGAGATGACCAAACCAGCAGAGCTTTCAAGCGCAACAGCAATACCCAATGACTGAAAAAGCGCCAAGCCCAAAGTGCCGTAGCGGGTGTACTGGGTGATTTTGCGACGTCCTGCTTCGCCCTCCTTCTTAAGTTGCTCAAACGCTGGAAGCACATATCCCATTAACTGCATGATGATTGATGCGGAGATATACGGCATAATCCCCAGCGCAAAAATGGTGAACCGCGAAAGCGCCCCACCAGAAAACATATTGAACATCCCAAGGATGCCCCCTTGTTGACCCTTAAAAAACTGTTGCAGTTGGACTGGATCGATTCCAGGTACGGGAATATGCGCTCCTATCCGATACACGACAAGTGCGAGCAACAAAAAGACCAGTCGACGGCGTAGATCACCGTATTTGTCTTTTTTCGAGGTTGAAACTGAACTGGTTGCCACTGACAGCGCGCTTTCAAACTAGGCCAAAGTTCCACCAGCAGCTTTAATCGCAGCCGCGGCAGCAGCAGAAGCACCGATACCTGACAGCTTTAGAACCTTGGTAGTGGCCCCTGTCTTGATAACTTTGACGACCCTCGCCAATTGCCCAACCAAACCGCGTTGCTTGAGAACAAGAAGATTAATCTCAGTCACATCCAACTCTTCTAAGGCCAGCAACGTAACTTCAGCGTTGAACTTAAGTAAATCTGACTTGAATCCGCGCTTTGGCAAGCGACGTTGCATCGGCATTTGTCCACCTTCAAAGCCGACTTTGTGGTACCCACCAGCCCTAGACTTCTGACCTTTGTGTCCACGACCAGCAGTTTTCCCCAAACCCGATCCAATTCCACGACCGACCCGACGTTTAAAGTGCTTAGCACCGTCGCTGGGCTTAATGCTATTGAGTTCCATCATCAACCTTTCAAAGCACTTTGACCAGATAACTGATCTTGTTAATCATGCCGCGCACTTCAGGCGTATCAACCAGTTCGCTGGTGCTACGCACCTTGCGCAAACCCAACCCGCGGACGGTTGCACGATGAGACGCAGCACAGCCAATAGGGCTGCGAACAAGTTGAACCGTGACCTTTTTCTCAGTTGTCATTTCGAGTACTCCGATCAGGCAAACAGTTCTTCAACCGTCTTACCGCGCTTGGCAGCCACGATAGAAGGCGTTGTTGCATGCGAAAGTGCGTCAAGAGTTGCGCGAACCATGTTGTAAGGGTTACTTGAGCCGTGGCTCTTGGCAACGATGTCTGTGATTCCCACGACTTCAAACACAGCCCTCATCGGACCTCCCGCAATGATGCCAGTGCCTTTTGGCGCTGGTGCCATCATGACCGAAGCTGCCCCGTGCTGACCTATCACCCTGTGATGGATGGATCCATTCTTCAAGGACACCTTTGCCATGTTGCGACGTGCTTCTTCCATCGCCTTTTGCACAGCAGCAGGAACCTCTTTGGACTTTCCCTTGCCCATACCAACAGTGCCATCACCGTCGCCAACAACTGTCAACGCTGCAAAGCCCAGGATGCGACCACCCTTGACGACCTTGGTCACACGGTTGATCGCGATCATCTTTTCGCGCAACCCATCCTCAGGACCCTCAGCTTTGCCCTGCATTTTCGCTTGTACTTTAGCCATTCTGTTTTCCGATCTGCTTAGAACTGCAAGCCAGCTTCACGCGCCGAATCAGCCAGCGCTTTCACGCGGCCATGGTACGCAAACCCCGCCCGATCAAACGCCACTTTCTCAACACCAACCGCCTTTGCCTTTTCCGCCAAACGTTTACCAATAATATGAGCGGCGGCAACGTTACCACCCCGGCCAATTCCACCCAGACTTTGGCGAACTTCGGCCTCCACGGTGGAAGCTGTTGCGAGCACCTTGCTGCCATCTCCAGAAATAACGCTGGCATAAATGTGCAGGTTTGTTCGATTCACAGTCAGACGAGCCACCCCTTGGTTGGCGATACGTATACGCGTCTGACGAGCCCTGCGAAGACGCTGCTCCTTTTTGGTCAACATGATGCAGTTCCTTATTTCTTCTTGGTTTCTTTAATGGCGACTTTTTCTTCCGAATACCTAATTCCTTTGCCTTTGTAGGGCTCCGGCGGCCGAATGGCTCGAATCTCTGCGGCTATCTGCCCTACACGCTGACGATCTGCACCCTTAATCAATATTTCAGTAGGTGTCGGTGTCGTTACAACAATCCCATCAGGCATATCTTTATTGACCGGATGGGAATAACCTACGGCCAGATTTAACCGATTACCTTGAGCTTGAGCCTTGTACCCCACACCAATCAGAATCAACTTTTTTTCAAAGCCCTTGGTAACACCAAGGACCATGTTATTGACCAACTGACGCATCGTCCCAACCATTGCATCAGCCTCACGTGAATCATTTGCAGCAGTAAAGCTGAGCTTGCCACCTTCGCTGCCAACCTTCACAAGGCGACTTTGGGCGACCAGTAACATTCCACCTGAGCCCTTGACAGTCACTTGCTGCTCACCCAGCGAGACATCTACCCCGGCCGGAATAGCAACCGGCATTTTTCCAATACGAGACATGTTCTATTTCTCCTAAATGTCACGCATCAAGCGACGTAGCAAAGCACTTCACCACCGACACCAGTAGCGCGCGCTTTACGATCAGTCATCACACCCTTGGGTGTTGTGACTATCGCGACACCAAGACCATTTTGAACTTGCGGAATGGCATCGCTGCCCCGATACACACGAAGGCCTGGCCGACTAACGCGTTCGAGACGTTCAATTACAGGACGACCCGCGTAATACTTGAGGGCTATTTCAAGCTCCTGCTTCCCGTCAGTAACGTTCACTTTAAAACCATCAATGTAGCCCTCATCCTTCAAAACTTGGGCAATCGCAACCTTCACTTTGGAGGAAGGTATACGAACAGATGTTTTCGCCACCATCTGCGCATTGCGAATGCGCGTCAAGAGGTCGGCGATCGGATCACTCATGCTCATTTGTATGTCTCCTACCGCTTACCAGCTAGCCTTGACGATGCCGGGAATTTCACCCGCAAAAGCCATCTCACGAATTTTGGCACGAGCCAAACCGAAGTGGGCAAAGGTACCGCGAGGGCGACCAGTGATCGCACAACGGTTACGCTGACGGGTTGGGTTTGCGTTGCGTGGCAACATTTGCAGACCGAGACGAGCGGCAGCACGCTCTTCGCCAGTGCGCTTCGCATCGGTTGAAATCGCTTTCAACTCGGCATGCCTTTTTGCATACTTGGCAACCAGTTTGTCTCGTTTGAGTTCGCGCTCGATTAAAGCCATCTTAGCCACAGGTCACCTCAGTTCTTGAAGGGGAAACGGAAACCAGCGAGTAGTGCTTTGCACTCGTCATCAGTCTTGGCCGTCGTTGTGATGCTGATGTTGAGACCACGCAAGGCATCCACCTTGTCATACTCAATTTCAGGAAAAATGATCTGCTCTTTGACGCCGATGTTGTAGTTTCCACGCCCATCAAAAGAACGACCGGAGATACCACGGAAATCTCGTACGCGCGGCAAAGCGACGGTTACAAACCGATCCAAAAACTCGTACATCTGAGCGCCACGAAGCGTCACCATACAGCCAATGGCCTGGTTTTCACGAATCTTGAACCCGGCAATCGCCTTTTTTGACATCGTGACTACAGGTTTTTGACCCGCGATCTTGGTGAGGTCACCCACCGCGTGATCCATCACCTTCTTGTCAGCGACAGCCTCGCTCACACCCATATTCAGAGTGATCTTTGTTAAGCGTGGCACTTCCATTGGCGACTTGTAGCCAAACTTGGCAATCAACTCTGGCGCCAGTTTTTCACGGTAGATTTGTTGCAAACGAGCCATGTTCATGCCACCTTGATTTCTTCGCCGCTTGATTTGTAAACGCGAACGCGCTTGCCATCAGCCTGCAACTTGATACCAACCCGATCAGCCTTGCCAGTCGCCGCATTGAATATTGCGACGTTAGACTGGTGAATCGGCATGGTCTTTTCGATAATGCCACCCGCAACACCCTTCATCGGGTTTGGCTTGGCATGCTTTTTAACGACATTGACTCCCTCAACCACGAGATGAGAGTCATCCTTGCGAAGCGCAACTTTCCCGCGCTTACCTTTGTCACGCCCAGCGAGCACAATGACATCGTCGCCTTTGCGAATTTTGTTCATGAGACGTCCTTACAAAACTTCAGGTGCCAAAGACACGATCTTCATGAACTTTTCAGTACGCAACTCGCGCGTCACTGGCCCGAAGATGCGCGTGCCGATTGGCTCGAGCTTGGCATTGAGCAAAACTGCCGCATTGCCGTCAAATTTAACCAGCGAGCCATCGCTGCGGCGAATGCCCTTGGCGGTGCGCACAACAACTGCACTGTAGACATCGCCTTTTTTGACGCGTCCGCGCGGTGCAGCTTCTTTGATGCT
>DAOSLL010000273.1:0-5721 GCA_035368905.1 Rhodoferax sp. | reverse complement strand
CCACTGCAGCGCCTGCATCCCGCCCATCGACCCGCCGACCACGCACGCGAGTTTTTCAATGCCTAGATGCTCGAAGATGAGCGCCCCTTGCGCACGCACCATGTCGCGGATGGTGATCTCGGGGAAATTCATGTGGTAGGCCTGGCCTGTCAGCGGGTCGACGCTCGAAGGCCCCGTGGAGCCTTGGCAGCCACCGATGCAGTTGGAGCACACGACAAAAAAGCGGTTCGTGTCGATCGGCTTGCCCGGGCCGATGATGTTGTTCCACCAGCCGGGCTTGCGGTCTTCAAAGGTGTGCACGCCCGCGCAGTGATGGTCGCCGCTTAGGGCGTGGCACACGAGGATCGCGTTGTCGCGCGTTTTGTTGAGGCGCCCGTAAGTCTCGTAGCGCAAGGTAAACTGCGGGATGCTCGCCCCGCTGTCGAACACCAGCGGATTATTCGAGTGGAAATCCTCGAATCGAACAAGCCCGACTTCTCCTGCGGAAAAATCGGGCGTCTGTGCGGCGTCGTTCACGAATGGAATTTTTTAGGCATCCAGCTGTGCGAGCAGTTCGTCGGAAATGTCGAAATTGGCGTACACGTCGTTGACGTCGTCGAGGGCTTCGAGCGAGTCGATCATCTTCAGGATTTTCTTGGCGCCATCCAGGTCGGCGATCGGGGTCTCGCTGGTGGGAATCCACGCCAGCGCGGATTCCTGCGCGGCGATGCCCGCCTTGTTCAGCGCGTCGGAAATCGTGTCGTAGTCCTTCATGTCGGACAAGACCTCAAAGGTGTCGCCGTTGTCCTTGATGTCCTCGGCGCCGGCTTCGAGCGCCACTTCCATGAGTTTTTCCTCGTCGGCCACCTCCTTGGAGATGATGAACCGGCCTTTTTTGTGGAAGGAAAAATTTGTCAGCGCGCCGGGAGAGCCGAGGTTGCCGCCGTGCTTGGTGAAGACGCTGCGCACCTCGGAGGTCGAGCGGTTCTTGTTGTCGGTGGTGACCGTCACCACGACGCCGACGCCGCCCGCGGCGTAACCCTCGTACACCACTTCCTCGTAAACGACGCCCGGGATTTCGCCCGTGCCTTTTTTGACGGCGCGGTCGATGTTGTCGTTGGGCATGTTGGCGGCCTTGGCCTTGATGATCAAGGTGCGCAGGCGCGCGTTGGTGGAGGTGTCCCCGCCGCTGGCGCGCGCGGCCAGGGTGATTTCCTTGCTCAGCGAGCTGAAGATTTTTCCGCGCTTGGCGTCAACGGCCGCCTTGTGGCGCTTGGTGGTTGCCCATTTGCTATGTCCTGACATGAGTACTGTGAGTTGGAGTTGAGTTTAAGTTAGCAAAAAGAGATGCCGTGAAAAAGGATTTTCCGCTCGCGTGTCAGCGCTTTTTGGATTTGACCTTCACCGGCGCCACGCGCGGAGCGGCGAGCGTCTTTTTTTCGCTTTGCACGGGCACGGGGTCTTTCGAGCGATTGGTCACCCACTGCTGGAAAATGGTGAAGCAGTTTTGCACCGTCCAATAAAGCGTGAGGCCGGAGGGAAAATTATAACACACCGCCGTGATGAACAACGGCATGAACATGAAGATGCGCCGCTGCATCGGGTCGCTCATCGGCGTGGGCGACAGGGTTGTGGCTTTGGGCCTTGCCTGTCCCGCCCGTGCCTCGTGGCTCGGACACCGATGAGATCTCCCAGCTTCCGAGTAGATCGCTTCCCAGCATGCTCAGGGTCTTTGACCGCGCAGGATCAGGCCAAGGCTTGCGTGTAACGCCTTGGTCTGTGTTGCATTGCCGTGAAAGCTAACTCCGCCTGCATCCTGTATTTGCGCAATTTCGCGGCTCAATGGCTGGCCTGCCGGTCTCCCCTGTCAACGCTTCGATGTACACCTCGCGATGTACAACGCATGACTCGGGGCCAGAGTGATTCGCTATTTCTTCCCTGTATTGAACTTTCATCAACTACGATCTACCGGCTTTCGCTGGCGCACTAGCTTCCAGCGCATATTCCACAGGGGCTAGAGGTCAATTTTTCATAAATTGAAAGGCGCTGTGGTCGCCCTCGCCCGCTCAACTGCAAGTCGGCAACTGTTGCCCTTTCAGCCAGACCATGAGGCAGCTTGCTGCAGCACCTGGCATCAGCCATGCGCAATACTTTTTGCCCATCAATCCCTGCTATCCAAAAGCGGGTCGATGAGACTTTCTAGCCAGACACATCCTCCACCCGTCACCGAGTTGGTACCTGATCAGCCCTGACCGACACAAAAGGCAGCGAGGCGAGGTCTGCAGCCCCATTTGCCCGGCAAAAAAAACCGAGACGAGCCCCAGCAGCATGACAGTGCCTGCGCTCAACACCGTTGTGCTGAAGCAATGCCGCACGACCTGGAGATCAGGCACTGGCTCGATAGAACGGGAAATCGCCAAGTCTTGCCCGGTTTGTCGCTGCCAAAACACCTGTCAACTGCTGCGTCTGCGTCTGCGCAGCACGAGGGCCGCAGCCAGTGGCACAACACCCAGCGCCATCAGCGTGACGGCAGTGCGGGCTGACAGCAGTTGCGTCAACGACTGCAACTGCGCCAGGTAAACCCCGGCATACACATACACAGCCGTACCGGGCAGCATGCCCAGCGCGCTGACCCAGAAAAACGTGGCCCCGTTCAAACGCGTCAAACCACTGACCAGGTTCACCGGCACAAACGGGATGACTGGCAGCAGCCGCAGCGACAGCAGGTACAGCGCACCTTCGCGTTGCAGGCTCTGGTTGAAGGCCTGCAGCAGCACGCCGTAACGCCGCTCGACCCGGCGGCGCAGCAGATGGCGAGCCCCCAGCATGGTCAGCGTGGCCCCGGCAGTGGACGCCAGTGTGGCCAGCAGGCTGCCCCAGACCAGTCCAAAACTGGCACCGGCGAGCAGCATCAACACCGCTGCACCGGGCAGGCACAGTGCAGTAAGCAAGGTGAACAGCACCACATAGGCCAGTGTCACCGCTGCCGGGTAAGCATCAAAAACGGTCTGAAAGACCGCCTGCGCGCGCTGGATGTCGTAAATGTCCATCAGCCAAGGTTCCTCGGTTGACCGTCTGTTATCATCTGTAAGTCCCTATGAGTATTTGCTTTTTTGGCTTTGATGGAGTTCACCTAATGGGTCACAGCGTTATGCACCCGATTGAACCGCTGGCGGCGGCGCCGGGTAGTGCGAAAGACGCAAATCCAAACCTGCCAGCGCACGTTTGGACGGCTTTGAGCAGGCCAGCCTTGTGGCATGACTGTGCGCCTTGCATGCGGCAGCAAGCTGCGAGTGGCGACGACGACCCTGGCACCTGAGCGCATGTCATCCTGGCGCAAACAGGAAGGGCAACGACCCCGGACGGGTTGCCAATCGCTCAATTGGGTGCGCAGCGCTGTCACCCAGGGTGGAGCCTCCACGAAGCTAGATAAACAAATGCTCATGAGGACTTGAAGATGAAAACATGCTGCTCGCGGATGAATCTTGGATCATGCAGACTTGGTCGCGTGCAACTGACGCAGCGCCTGGGCTTGCAGCAGCGTCTGTTGGTAGCCCGCAGCAATGGTGCGTTCGCGGTACTCACGGCTAACTCCGGTGTAATAGCCAAATTCCGGGTGCAGCACCAGGTCAGCATGCACCGCATCGGCCTGCGTCAATTCACGTTTGCGAAGGTCCGTTGCACGGTAAGCGCTGGCCGTAGGCGGTGCCTGGTCCTCGTGAGCGGACGCGTCGATGGCCAGTACCCGTGTGGCACCACAATGCCTGGCGATTCGCACCGGCAGCGGGCTGAGGCGATCGGCATCCAGATAATCAGCCTCGGCGATGCGCACCGGTGCCAGCCGCCCTTCCACGGCACAAGCCGCCTGCACCGCCAGGCCGGCATTGCCCCAGTTGAAGGCGATCAGTTGTTGCGCGTCCTGGCGCATCGCCACAGCCGCAAACGCCATGTCAAACTGTTGCAATCGGCGGTCAGCCACGGCCTCGTTCACCAACTTGGCCAGGCCAGCACCATTGAGCCACAGCTCGCCAAAAAAGTTGAGCCGGAACAGGCTCGCCATTGAGGTTTCCAGCGCCAGCGCCTCGATACGCGCCATGCCAACGCCAGCGGCAGCCAGACAGCCGACCAGCGCGCCGACCGAACTGCCCACCACCAGATCGGGCCGGTGCCCGAGTTGATACAAGGCTTTGAGCACACCAACGTGGACAAAACCGCGCGGCCCACCTGAACTGAGTACCCAAGCCACCGGGTAGTGCCTGGCGGTTGGCTTTTGCGCGGGTGTGTCGGCATCGGCATCGCCGCCCTGCGGCCCCATCGTGCAGCCCGACAGGACGACACCAGCACCTAAGCCAAGTGCACTGAGCGCCTGACGGCGTTTCATTGCTGCCCCAAGTAGCTACTATTAGAATAGCTGCTTGCGCTTGCTGTATATGGCCTGGAGTGCATTTTTGTCTGAAATCAATTGCAACGCGTGCGGGTCTTGCGTTCAGGGTTTGGCTTTGGCTTTGGCTGCTTCGACCAACTTGGCCAGCTCTTCGCCACTCTTGTAGTGCGGCACCCGCAGCAGCAGGCGCTTGCTGCGTTGCATGAAACTGTTGCTGCCTTTGACCTCTTCGTTCCAGTATTTGTCGGCCAGCGCCAGGTTTTGCTTTTCATCGAGTTCAAACGCGTCCAGCGACCCCTGGCCGCCAAAGATGTACAGCTTGCCGTTGACCATCTTCCAAGTATTGGCATCGCCGCCCCATGGGATGCCGTAAACCAGGCCGTTGGCACAAAAGCCGCCGTATTGCGGCAGGTATTGGGCAGGTGACTGGTCAAACAGCGACTTGGCTTGTGCTGAAGCGAACCTGAAGTCAACGCCCTCGTAGCTGCTGCGATACTGCGCACTGCCCTGTACAAACTTACCCTGGGTGAAATAGGCGGTGACATCGGCACCCTTGAGCAACAGGCGGGCCTCAGGGTCATCGGCCACAGCATTCACCGGTTTGTAGTGGCCCGACGGGTTTTGTGCGGTGATGGCCCCACAGCCCGCCAGCGAGGCGGCAATCAGGGTAGCGCCGGCAAGGCGCTTCAGCTTCGACAAGGGGTACATGGTGTGGTCTCCGGTAATTGACGAATTGGGGCACGAATATGCCAGATCAGCCAATGCCCTGCTGCGCCGTGACATCGGCATAGGGGGCTGGCCAGCCAAGCAGGGCACTGGCATGTTCGCAGTCGGCTTTGAGCTGCTGCGCGTCAGACGCCGCCAGGTGCAAGATGCCGTAGCGGTAGCTGCCCAGCCATTTGAAGTCGCGGGCGATCTGGCTGGGGGTTTTGGCAAAGCAAAACAGCAGCGCCTGCGCAAAGGCCTGGGTCAAGGCCTCTTGCTGGGCGGCATCGGGCATGCGCACCACCGCCCTTTCAGACAAACTGCGGTAAACAAAACTGGCAGCCGCCCCCGCCGTGGGTGTGCTGCGTGGCACCCCGGCCGGGTCTTGTCCATGCGCCAGCGCTAGCGCGAGTTGGTGCAGATCAATGCCTCGCACCCGCAGGTACAGGTCAGAGAACTGCGCCGCCATGCGCGGGTTGAACTCAATCACGGTGAGCCGATTGGTCGGTTCATCATAAAAAAACTCCATGTTGAACAAGCCGTGGTCAAAACCGACGGCGCACAGAAAGCGCCGGGCCACGTCCAGGGCGCGAGCCTGGATGTCTGCGGCCAGTGTGCCGGGATAGTCAAAGCGCATGAACGCCTGGGTGCCG
>DAOSLL010000272.1:0-5760 GCA_035368905.1 Rhodoferax sp. | reverse complement strand
CACGGTGCCGCTTTGTGGCACCCAGAACAGGGATTCCTCGATCGTGGAGCCGCATATTTTGAGTTTTTCGCGTGGACCCGGCACATTGGTCATGACCGCCGTGGTCTTTTTGGAGAACAGGCTGAGCATGGCATCTTGCGCCGGCTTGATCAGCAACCCAGCCACGGCCAACAGCCCGAAAGCCAGCAGCGGCTGCATGCTGCCCTTGAGCCCGCCCATGCGCCGGCGCACTTCATACAAACGCTCAACCGGGTTGTCCATGCCGACAGGCAGCACCACCGGTGCCAGCCCGAACTGGTTGCCCAATTTATAGGCCTGATCCAGCGGTCGCAGGTTGACGGGGACCATGGCCCGAATTTCCTTGCCCGCGGTCAACTCACCATTGGCCTTGAGGTATTCGCCAATCGCACCAGCCACGCAACTCAGCAGCACATCATTGATGGAGCAGTTCAAGGCCTTGCCCACCGCCTTGACTTCAGCCAGCGGCAATGGCGGACACCAGGCAACGCGTTTGGTCTTTCCAGGCAGTCCTTTCAGGCTGGTATGCGAGTCATCCGGCATGAGCGCCAGCGCTGCCAGATCACCCACCATCTGGAAAGCCAGCTTGGCCGCATCCACCGAACCGTGCAGGCCTTTTTCAACGCCTTTCTGGGGGTCTGCCATCATGTCAAAAGACCGCGCGGCACCTTCTCCGGCGGCACCCAGCGCCTTGACCGCAAGGCTGGTCAGGGGTTTGAGCAGGGTCTCCTCGAACCAGTCTTCCGCGCCCTCCAGCCCGCCATGCGGGTGCAGGCGCGTGGGTCGCATGGGAGGCACCTTGCCACCATCCATCAGCGAGTTAGTTACCGAAATCAGTGCGATGCCATCGGCGATGCAATGGTGAATGCGCACCATCAGCGCCGAACCCCCTTTGTAGTGCTCCACCAGGTGGAAACGCCAGAGCGGGTGGGTGCGATCCAGCGGCTCCATGCAGAGCTTGGCCAACCGGTCCTGCAGGGCTTTCTGCTGGTCTTTGGCTGCCGTTCTGGGCAACTTTTCGACCACCAGATGGTTGGACATGCTGAAGTTCCGATCCCGTATCCAGGTCGCACCGGCCGCGTCCTCCACCGCACATTGCACAAATCGGGGGTAGCGCAACAGGCGCTCTTCCAGGCGTTCGGCCAGATCGTCGTACCGGATACCGGGCTTGATCACCCAGACACCCACAATCATCATCAGATTGGAGTCCGTGTCCATCCGCAACCAGGCGGTATCCACCTTGCTCATGCGCTCGCCATGGAGACCCAGGGTACCCACTACTGCATCCGCCACACTCTTTTGCACCACCTGTGCCGTGCTGCGTGCTTTGGGGGTCGCCTTTTTGGCAGTCACTCGGGTCACCATATACGCTCCAGAAAGGTAGGAACTCTATTCTGCAGTCAAAAGCCACCGTAAGATACGGGGCGAATCCTTAAACCTACTGGAGAATTCCATGGCCACCCTGAAAGCCAAATTTGAAGCCGCTGTTGCCAATTCCAAATCCTTGACCGAGCGCCCCGACAACAGCACCCTGCTCAAGATTTACGCACTGTACAAGCAGGCCACTGTTGGCGACAACACCGAGAAAAAGCCTGGCTTTACCGACATGGTGGGACGCGCGAAGTGGGAAGCCTGGAATGGCTTCCAGGGCGTGGATGCCAAGGATGCGATGCAGCAATACATCGATCTGATCGAATCTTTAAGCTAAATCAGGCTTTAGCCCCCGCAAACATTGCGGGGAGTGCTACTGTATTAGTAGCATTTGGCTTACTTTTTTGCTGCGCCAGCTTTCTTCGCTGCCGCCGTGGTTGGCGCCAGCAAGGAGTCCAGATTCTTGACGATCTCGGACTCTATGCGGTCTTTGAAAGCGCCCAGCAAAAAGCCCAGTTTGGCATCGAGCTCAAACCGGTCTTTGGTGACATGCAGCGTGCCATGCACTCCCTTGCGCTCGAAGGAAACCCTGTCTCCGGCCTTCCCTTCCTCATAGGTGCACTGCATATCGAACTCACCCTCGACTTGCTCGGCCCACCGGTACGCTACTTTGCGCGCCGCAGCGAATCCCAGTGTGTGCTCCCGCAGTATGTGAAGATCAGCCAAAGTTTTTCTCCTTCAAATAGCCATGTACAAATTCAAATCCCGCGCCGCAGGTGACCTCATCATGCTAGACCCTAACGGGCAGCAAATACTTACCATTATTGGCAAATTTGACGGGCCTGCCGACCGCAAGGGAATCCTGCTGCCGGAACAGATGCCTGCAGCCATCGAAGCGCTGGAGTCAGCGGTCGCGCAGGATGAGGCCCGGCGCGCGCAGCTGATCAAGGAAGCGCAGGACGCGGGTGAAGCGCCCCCTGCGTTCGAGGGCATTTCATTACGCCTGCGTGCCGTACCCTTTATTGCAATGATCCGGCGCTGCCACAAGGAAGACAAGGAAATCGTCTGGGGCGTGTAACCCCAGAGCGCGCAACAGCCATCAGTCCGCGTAAACGCCAGCAGCCTTGATCACCGGGCCCCATTTGGCGATTTCAGCAGCCACAAACTTCTTGTGCTCTGCAGGCTCAATCCGTTTATCGGACACTACAACAGCTCCCAGAGCCTCCTGCTTCTTGACGAACTCCGGATCCTTGAGCGCGACCTTGAGTGCGGCGTTGATCTTGGCAGTCACCTCGGCGGGCGTTCCCTTGGGCGCATACAACCCATGCCAGATCGTTACTTCAAAGTCTTTGAGTCCAGCGCTCTGCAGCGTGGGCAAATCTTTCAAGACCGGCGTGGTCAATGGCTTGGCCGTTGTCACCGCATAGGCAATGACTTTTTTGCCTTCAATCTGCTGTGTCGTATTGGTGGTCTGGTCACACATCAGGTCAATCTGACCACCCATCAGATCGGTCATCGCGGGCGCCGTTCCCTTGTACGGGACCGTCGTCATGTCCGTCTGCAAGGCCGTCTGAAACATCAAACCGCACAGGTGGGAGGCAGCGCCCAAGCCCGCGTTACCGAGATTGATCTTGCCCTTGTTCTGGCCAATCCAGGTCACCAGCTCCTTGTAATTTTTTGCCGGCAATGTGGGGCGGCCAATCAGGGTCATCGGAACATCGTTGATCATCCCCAAGTACTCAAAATCACTCTCCACCTTGAATGGCAGATTGCGGTACAGCGCTGGCATGGTCGACATGCCAATGTGTGCCACCAGCAGGGTGTAACCGTCCGGTGCGGCTTTGGCCACCTTGTTCGTCCCGATGGAGCTGCCGGCACCCGCGACGTTGTCGATGAGAATGCTCACCCCACCCAGCGGCTTGCGCAGTGCTTCGGCCAGATCGCGTGCCACACGGTCCGTGGGACCGCCCGCAGAGAAAGGCACCACAATGGAAATGGGCTTGGAAGGAAATGTCTGCGCCTGGGCAAACATGGCGGACACGGCCGCAGCGACAACGAGTAGTTTTTTCATTTGTAGAACTCCGGTTCAATAACCAACATAGTCTAGCGCTGCCACCACACTCGCGGTCCCCGGGAAACACCTAGTCCACAGCAAGCACCCCGGGCGCAGCTTACTTGTAGCTTCTGGCGTCTTCTATGACCTTGCCGTCATTGGGCAGGCTGCCGGGCTGCAGCAACTCCACAGTTCCACGCAGTTTGGTGACGTCCCGTATGGACTCACCGATGCGGGCCGCCAAGCCATCCGGGTTGGCTCCGGTCTCCACCTTGAGGGTCATGGTGTCGTTGGCCATCTCCCCGGTAACGACCAGACGCGCACGCACGATCTCGGGATAGCGTTTGACGATGTCGTCCACCTGCTTGGGGTGCACAAACATGCCCCGAATCTTGGTGGTCTGGTCAGCGCGCCCCATCCAGCCCTTGATGCGTGTATTGGTGCGTCCGGTGGGACAGGCTCCGGGCAACACGGCAGACAGATCCCCCGTGCCAAAACGAACCAGGGGATAACCGCCACTCAGCGTGGTCACCACCAGTTCTCCCACCTCGCCCTCAGCCACAGGATCCCCCGTACCCGGCCGCACAATCTCCACAATCACACCTTCGTCCAGCACCAGGCCTTCGCGCGCTTGTGTTTCATACGCAATCAGCCCCAGATCCGCCGTGGCGTAGCACTGGTAGCCGTCGATCCCCCGCGCAGTAAACCAGTCCCGCAGGCTGGGCGGATAGGCTTCGCCGCCGAACATCGCCTTCTTGACGCTGGGCAATGTCAACCCGAGCTCGGTAGCCTTTTCCACAATGATTTTCAGGAAACTGGGCGTGCCAATGTAGCCTGCGGGTTTCAGGTCCCGCATGGCCTGCACCTGCTGTTCGGTTTGGCCAGTGCCGCCGGGGAACACGGTGCAACCCATGGCATGGGCTCCAGTTTCCATCATTGAGCCAGCGGGAACAAAGTGGTAGCTGAAGCAGTTGTGAATCAGCTCGCCCGGCCGGAACCCTGCGGCATACATCGCGCGCGCCATGCGCCAGTAGTCCTTGCCTGTGCCTTCGGGTTCGTAAATCGGGCCCGGACTGGCAAATACCCGCGGCATGAACGCGCCATACTCCAGCGCGCTGAATCCCCCGAATACATCGCCACTGGCAACGGCGCCAGCCTGTGCGTCACGCGAAGTCTGCTGGCGTTCCTGCAACTCGGATTTCCGGATCACTGGCAGTCGCGCCAACGCTGCACGGCTGGTGACAGCCGCAGGATCCACGTCCTTGAGCAAGTCGGCAAAAGCCGCAGAACTCAGCTTGGCATGGGCAATCTGGCGCGGCAACTCAGCCAGCAACGCTTCCTCCCGCTGAGCGGGCACGCGTTTTTCCAGGGCGTCAAAAAATGAATGGGGCATGGTGTGTACTCCCTTACGCCAACCAGCGCTTGCGACGCTTGTAGCTCTTGACGTCCTTGAAACTCTTGCGCTCACCACCGCCCACGCCCAGATAGAACTCCTTGACGTCCTCATTGGTGCGCAGGTCAGCGGCGGCTCCATCCATCACCACCCGGCCGGACTCCATGATGTAGCCATAGTCAGCGTACTTGAGGGCCATGTTGGTGTTCTGTTCGGCCAGCAAAAAGGTGACTTTTTCCTTGGCATTGAGGTCCTTCACGATCTCAAACACCTCTTCCACGATTTGCGGGGCCAGGCCCATCGAGGGCTCGTCCAGCAGCACCATGCTGGGGTTGGCCATCAGCGCACGGCCAATGGCGCACATCTGCTGCTCACCACCCGAGGTATAGGCCGCCTGGCTGGTACGCCGGGTCTTGAGGCGCGGAAAATAGTTGTAAACCTTCTCCAGATTCGCTGCGATTTCGGCTTTGCTCTTGCGGGTGTAGCCCCCGGTCAGCAGGTTTTCTTCAATCGTCAGGTGGGCAAAACAATGCCTCCCTTCCATCACCTGCACCACACCGCGCTCCACCAGATCGGCAGGCGACAGGTTCTCGATGCGTTCGCCACGCAGCTCGATGGACCCCTTGGTCACCTCGCCGCGTTCGCCTGCCAGCAGGTTGGAAATGGCACGCAGCGTCGTCGTCTTGCCGGCGCCATTGCCGCCCAGAATGGCGACGATGCCGCCTTCCGGAACCTGCAGCGAAACGCCCTTGAGCACCAGGATGACGTGGTTGTAAATGACCTCGATGCCATTCACGTTCAAAACAATGTTTTTGGGTTCCATAACTCAGCCTTGTTGACCAGATGAAAGCTCCGCCGCGCGACGCTTTCATCTGGCAGCTCGTGAGAGCTGCTGCCCCTCCCGCTTGGCGGGAGGGGTTGGGGA
>DAOSLL010000271.1:0-5769 GCA_035368905.1 Rhodoferax sp. | reverse complement strand
CGTCGGTGATTTTTGGCATGCAGTCGTTTGGCGAGGGGCTGGACTTGCCCGGCCAGTTGTGCGAAACCGTGTTCATCGCCAAGCTGCCGTTTGCCTCGCCGTCAGACCCGGTCGAAGAAGCGCGCGCCGAATGGCTCAAACGCGAGGGGCGCGATCCGTTTTCAGAACTGGTGGTGCCCGCCACCGGCATCCGGCTGCTGCAGTGGACCGGCCGCGCCATTCGGACCGAGACCGATCAGGCCAGGGTGGTTTGTTATGACAAGCGCTTGCTGAGCATGTCGTTTGGTCGGCGCATGCTGCAAGGCCTGCCACCCTATGCGGTGTCGCGCCGGGTGCGTGGGCAGACGCTGGCGGTGCCCGGCACAGTCTGATGCCATGTCTCAATCATCGGTGCCCTGGTTGCTTTGCTCTGCCTTGCGTGTGCAATGGCTGCGCCTGGGTGCCTTGAGAGCAATGACTTGGAACTGCAATGACAGGCCTTGCAGTCTGGCATGCAAGCACCATTTGCTGCGATCTGAAGGAGTGCGTTTGTGACTCAGTTGTTGACAGGATTATTGGGTTTGGTCGTGCGTGTCGGCCTGTTTTTGGCCGGTTTGGTGTTTTTTGCCAGTCTGCTGGCTGCGGCGCTGCTGGTGCTGGCGGTCTGGCTGTTGCGCGCGCTGTGGGCCAAATTGACCGGTCAGCCGGTTAACCCTTGGACCTTTCAGGTCAACCGGCAGGCCGCCTGGGACCGGTTTTACCGCCGTTCGTCCAGCCAGCCTGCAGCACCCCCGCACGATGACGATGTGGTCGATGTGCAGGCGCGCGATGTCAACGTGGTGACCGACGTGGAGCCCAAGCGGATCACCCCACCGGGGCGCTGAATGCTATTTTAGTTATAGCTATCAGAGCATATGCAACAAGGGCTGGTGGCATTTTTGATTCAAATGGTCGGCTAATCTGGCAGACTTCCCCCGGCTTGCGCGCTTGGACCTTTCAGGTCAACCGGCAGGCCGCCTGGGACCGGTTTTACCGCCGTTCGTCCAGCCAGCCTGCAGCACCCCCGCACGATGACGATGTGGTCGATGTGCAGGCGCGCGATGTCAACGTGGTGACCGACGTGGAGCCCAAGCGGATCACCCCACCGGGGCGCTGAATGCTATTTTAGTTATAGCTATCAGAGCATATGCAACAAGGGCTGGTGGCATTTTTGATTCAAATGGTCGGCTAATCTGGCAGACTTTCCCCGGCATGCGCCATTGACGCCGTGCGGCCAAACTCAAGCACCTTCACCCCGGCCTTGCCCGGCGGCAACAAGTGCTTGACCGCCAGTTTGTAGGTGTCGAGATCAAACGCCAGCGCGTCCTGGCGCTGTTGCAACACGTCGGCGAGTTCCTCATCGCAGTGCACCGTGGCCAGATGGCACCACTGGTCAAACACATGGATGTCGGTGCGCCCGCTAGCCGGGTTGTACTCGCGCAAACCGACCCGCCCGGCAAACGGCCAGACCCGCAGCTTGTCGGCCACCAACGCCATTTGCAGGCGCAGGTGATGTCGTTCGGGTGCTTCTTCACCGCAGCAGACACCTTTGCAATGGCCAATCTGGTGGGCAAAACAACGGCCCTTGCCAGCCTCCAGTCCCAGCGCCTGCAGGCACAGCCCATGCGTGTCGGCAAGCTCGCGCAGATGGTTATGCGCCTGATTTTTGGAGCGGTACGGGCCATACAGGTTGCCAAATTGCGCAGGGTTCAACTCACTGCCGCGCACCAGCGTCAGCAGCGGGCGACTGTACGGGTTGGCATCGAGCCGCCAGGCGCTCAAGGCACTGGCGCGGCGCAGTTGCCGGTTATGCAGGGGCTGGTGCTGCTTGACCAGCCGCGCTTCGAGCAGCAGCGCGCCCAGCTCGCCGGCGGTCTCAAGCCACTCAATGCGGCGAATTTCCTGGGCAATGCGCATTTCGCGCGGCTCGCGGCTGGCGGCCTGAAAGTGCGACATGATCCGGCTGCGCAGTTTGACGCTCTTGCCGACATACAGCGGTAGCGTGCCCTCGCCATAAAAAATGTAAACGCCAGCGGCATCAGGAATGTCGGCAATACGGGTGTCGAGCTGCGGCGGCAGTACCGCGCTGGCTTGCAGCAGGGTCTGGGCCTGCTGGCGGAGCTTGTCGTCGCCAAACTGCTGCTGCACCTGTGCCAGCCAGCTTTGCACCACCTCGACATCGCCCATGGCGCGGTGTCGGTTCTGGCTGCTAATGCCGTGGCGCTGCATGATGGCATCAAGGCCATGGCCCTTCACCTGCGGATACAGCAGGCGCGACAGGCGCACCGTGCACAGCGTCTTGATATGCAGCGTCACGCCCATGCGGGCAAATTCAGCCAACAAAAAACTGTGGTCAAAACGCACGTTATGCGCCACCAGCACGGCTCCGTCGAGCAACTTCAGCAACTGGCCGCCCACTTCATCAAACGCCGGTGCATCGGCCACCATGCCATTGCTGATGCCGGTGAGCTGCTCGATAAAGAAGGAAATGCGCATGCCCGGGTTAACCAGTGTGCTCCAGCGCGCCACTTCCATGCCAGCCTCAAACCGCACCGCCGCTATTTCGGTGATGCGGTCCTGCAGTGCATTGCCACCGGTGGTCTCGAGGTCCAGCAGCAGGTAACAAGGCAGCATATACAATCAAAAATAATAGCTATTAGCGCATACGCCACAAGGGCTGGAGGCACAAAACATCAACAAAACAGCAGGGCCAGCCAGGCCGGGTCGTCAAGCACGCTGGTGACAAAAAAATGGCCAGCGCGATAAAACCACAGTGACAGGGTGGCTTGCAAGTCAGTTGATATCAAAGACATGAATCGTGAACTGTCCGGCGCGGCGGTCGGCAAAGTAGCGTTTCAGGGTTTCACCCACGGTTTTGAAGGCAATCTCATCCCAGGGGATTTCGTCTTCAAGAAACAGGCGGGCTTCCAGGGTCTCATGGCCGGGGTCAAATTGCTCGCTCAGCAGCCGGGCACGGTAAAACATGTGCACCTGGCCGACCCTGGGAATATTCACCAGCGAGAAAAATTCGCCCATCTCAAACTGCGCACCGGCTTCCTCGACGGTTTCGCGCGCTGCGCCTTCTGCGACGGTTTCACACAGCTCCATGAAACCGGCCGGCAACGTCCATTTGCCCAGGCGCGGCTCGATGTTGCGCTTGCACAGCAGCACCCGCTGGTCCAGGTAAGGAATGGTGCCCACCACGTTGAGCGGGTTTTCGTAGTGCACCGTGTGACAGGCCGGGCAGACACCGCGCAGCCGGGTGTCACCGTCATCGGGCACCCGACAAACCACGGCGGTGCCACAGTTTCTGCAGTGTTTGACAGGGGGACGTTGCATGCTTGCAGTGTAATTTGAAACCCGTAAAGCCATGCCTGGCGTGCCACAAAATCAACAGGTGTGCCAACTTTGCTGATGTTTTCTGGCGCAGCACTGTGTTGTTTAGCCGACTTTAAGGCTGATCGGGGTCAGGCCGCTGATGCTGCCGGTCATGCTGTCACCCGGTACCACGGCGGCAACGCCTGCAGGCGTGCCGGTGTAAATCAGGTCACCGGGCTGCAGTTCCCAGGCGGCAGAAAGTTGTGCAATGGTTTCTGGCACATTCCAGATCATCTGGCTGAGCTGGCTTTGCTGGCGCACGCTGCCATTGACTTGCAAGCTGATGTTGGCCTGATCAATGTCTGGCAGGTGCTGCGCTGGCGTGATCGGACCAATCGGTGCTGAATGGTCAAAACCTTTGCCGATGCACCACGGGCGACCCTGCTTTTTCATCTCGTTTTGCAAGTCGCGCCGGGTCATGTCCAGGCCCACGGCGTAGCCGAAAATATGCGAGCGGGCTTGTTCCACCGGGATGTCCTTGCCCCCGACACCGATGGCCACCACCAGTTCGATTTCATGGTGCAGGTTGTGGGTCAGGCTGGGGTAGGGCAGGGTGGCGGTCTGCCCCGCGCTGGCCACCAGCACCGCGTCCGCCGGTTTCATGAAGAAAAACGGCGGTTCGCGACTGGTCTGGCCCATCTCCCGGGCGTGGTCTTCAAAGTTGCGGGCGACACAGTAAATACGGTGCACCGGAAATTCGGCCGACTGCCCCACAACGGGCACCGACACGGTAGGCGCCGGCACAAAACAATAGTCCATCGTGCTTAGCCTTTCAGCGACTCGGATTTGGCCACCAGGTCAAAGTGCTGCACCACTGGCGGTGCGGCGAAAAACGGCCCGACGATGGCGCGCCAGGCGGGAAACGCGGGCGATTCGCGAAAGTCCACCGTGTGGTTTTCAAGCGTGGTCCAGAAAATTTGCAGCACATAGCGCTGCGGGTTCTCGATGCAGCGGTTGACCTTGAAGCCTTCAAAGCCCTTGGCTTGTGCAATTACGGCAGCAAGGCCCCTTTTGATGGCTTCTTCAAACGCGGCATTTTGGCCAGGATGGATGGAAAAATCGGCAAGTTCGAGGATCATGAAAGCTCTCGGTGGGTGGGTTGAAGGACTGCAAATCAGATAGCTATCAGCGCTTTATTGACATAGGCTGGTGGCCAATTTTGTTACATATTTTGAGGGTTTTCCAGATTTGACCGCTCGGGCGCCAATCAGGTGCCCAACAAAAATGTCCTGATTTGATCGATACTGGTCTGCCGCAGTATGGCTCAATGCTTGATGGTCATGCACCATGAGGGCATTCACAACCGGAGTTGATTTCATGAAAACATGTCTTATTTTGATTGATGCCCAAGAGTCGTTTCGTCAGCGACCGTATTTCAAAGATGCCGATCTGCCAGCTTATCTTGCTGCACAAAACGCCTTGATTGACGGCTGTGCAGCCCAGGGCATACCGATTGTGCGGATTTTTCATGTGGATGGCCCCAAAACCATTGGCAACCCGTTCGCTCTTGAGTCGGGCTTTGTGCAACCCCTGGCGCAATTGCATCCGTTTGATGCAGCCGCCACCTTTTACAAATGCCGCCACAGTGCACTGGTAGGCACAGGTCTGGACGTGTGGCTGACGCAGCAAGGCATCTCGCGCCTGATCATCAGTGGCATCCGCACCGAACAATGCTCCGAAACCACCACGCGCCACGCCTCTGATTTGGGCTGGACGGTGGACTACTGCCTGGACGCCACATTGACGTGGGACATGCAGCACCAGGATGGCAGCGTTTTGCTGGCCGCCGACATCAAGGCGCGCACTGCCACCGTGTTGCATGACCGCTTTGCCACCGTCTGCAGCGTGCCCCAGGCGCTGGCGCGCGCGGTAGCAGCCACCTGAGTCTGCCCCGAAGTTGTTCGAACTCACCATGCCCCGCACGCCGTCAGCAAGCCCGATTCAGGTTTTTTTTGCCCTGCTACCTGACAGCCTGGCGCTGGACTGGGCCGGTCCTGCCGAAGCCTTGCGCATGGCCAACCTGGCCTTGCAGGCGCAGGGTCGGCCAGCGCGCTTTGGGTTGCGCTTTATTGGCCCCGAGGCTGAAACAACAAGCTCGGTCGGGCTCAAACTCGCTGGCCTGGAGCCCCTGCCTGACACGCTGCCGGAGCCGGCCTGGGTGGTGCTGGTGGGCCAGCCGGGTGCCACCCTGGCCGTGCAAGCCGCCGCACCACAAGCGTTGCTGCACTGGTTGCGCGGCCTGCGGCTGCAACCCCAAAGGCTGGAATTGGTGACAGTGTGCGCCGGGGCCGTGCTGGCCGCCCACGCGGGTCTGCTGTGCCACCGCCATGTGACCACCCACCATCATCACCTGGCTGAGTTGCAGGCGGTGGA
>DAOSLL010000270.1:0-5775 GCA_035368905.1 Rhodoferax sp. | reverse complement strand
TGCTAGCCAGCCATGCGAGCACCGCCGTCAACATCGATCAATGCACCTGTGGTGTGGCTATTCGCAATCAGGAACTCAATTGCCATAGCAATATCATCGACCGTTCCGACGCGACCAACAGGAAGCGACTTGGCAGCATCGGCGAACATCCGGGCTTTTGCTTCCGCTGGCATTTGATCATAGACCGGCGTATCAACCAGCCCCGGCGACACGACATTGACCCGCAGCGGTGCCAATTCCTTGGCAAGCGTCTGCGCCAACTGCGTGATGGCGCCGTTAACAGCGGCAAGCCCAGCCATTCCAGAAACTGCCGTCCGCGAGGCTGCGCCAGTGACCATTACAACTGAGCCATCGCGACGCAAATGTGGCAACGTTGCCTGAAGGGTCTGCCAGTACCCCAAAAGTTTGTTTTCCAGCATGCGGCGCAAGGCTTCGGCAGAGGTGGTGGAAAACGGCCCAAATGCCGCATTGCTGGATGCCACAAGCACCAAATGGTCAATGCTGCCGACCTGCTCAACGAGTGCCGCCAGCGAAGCAGTGTCAGTGAAATCAGCTACAAAGGCGCTGGCGTTGCCGTCGATTGTCGCCAGAGCGGTGTCAAGTTTCGCCTGTGAGCGACCGACTATCGCAACATCTGCTTTGGCACGAGCAAGGCGCTGTGCAGCAGCCAGTCCCATACCATTGGAACCACCAACGATCATGATGCGTTGTTGGGTGAGTGTCATGTTCATTCTCCTGTCGGGTTAATTACAGCGGGCAAATTACACGTCTTTTGGGGCGGTTCCCCACTTTAGTGGGTGTTCGATGCCCCGCAGCTCACTGAGCGATTTTCATCACCGAACGATCATAGACCCATTCTTCTTTGGGAGACCTTGCGGCATTGTCCGAGGTGGTGTGAGCCTGGCCGGATCGGAAATTTCGAGGGACGACCGAACCGCTCTTGCGCTCGCCTCGGTACACTCCATTGCATGAACGCACTATTGCTTGATCACCCACAGCACGCCTTTACGCTCAGAATGGGAGCGATGCCTTTGCCCGAACCTGCTTTGGGTGAAATACGGGTTCGCCTCTGTGCGGCGGCCCTCAATCCGGTGGATGCCAAACTGGCTACGGGCGGCAATTCCGCTTGGACTTATCCGCATATTCCAGGGGTCGATGGCGCGGGTTGGGTTGATGCGCTTGGCAAAGGTGTGACAAGTTTCGCCATTGGAGACCGGGTCCTGGCGCATTTCCCCCTGTCCAAACCAGGAACACTGGCAGAGTTTGCACTGATTGCGGAGCGAGCAGTTTGCGAGGTGCCGCAAACTGTCAGCCTGCTGACTGCTGCGACGCTGCCGTGTGCTGCCTGGACTGCCTGGCAGGCACTGACGCGAAAGCTCTACTTGAAGTCGCGTCAGACAATGCCCACTATGTTGATTGAAGCTGCCGCGGGCGGTGTTGGCGGCTTCGCCGTGCAGATGGCCAAGCATCTGGGCGCAACCGTGATTGCGACTTGTTCCGATGTCAACCGCAAGTACGTCAGCGAGTTGGGTGCTGACCATGTGATTGATTATCGGAACGAGGATGTAAGAGAGTCCGTGTTGCAGTTGACTGGTGGACGTGGCGTGGATGCGGTGCTCGATTCGCTCGGTGGCGCAAGCGGGCAGCGCGACTTGGGTTTGCTGGCTTATGCAGGGTCAATGGCATGCCTCATCAACCTGCCTGATGTTTCCAAGATCAACGTCTTTCGCATGGCACCGAGCCTGCATTTCATCACCCTCGGTGGTGCCTGGCTTTCGGGTGACCAAGCCGCGCAATTGGATTTGGCCAAAATGGGCGACGAGGTGCTGGCTCTGTTAACCACGGGTGCCATCTTGCCACTGCCAATGACGGCAGTGGCTTTTGATGCCAAGGCAGTAACGCATGCCCTGCATCAGCAACTTGATGGACGGGTACGCGGCAAGCAGGTGGTCAAGATAGCTGCGGAGTAGAACAAGGCGAGGCCGATCAGGTCTCCCCTTGACCCATTTGCCTGTTGGAAAGGCTGTCTACTTGGAGGCTAACTTGCGCTCAATCAGTGCCGCAATGGCGCTGCGGTGTTTTTGCCGGGCAAAGGCGAGCGGTGTTTCGCCATGCAGTGATTGAAGCGTCAGGTTCGCCCCAGAATCAATCAGCACCTTTGCGGTCTCCAGATGTCCTTGCCAAATGGCATCGTGCAAAGCGGTGTAGCCGTTCATTGGCCCCTGCTTGTCTATGTCAATGTGGTACTGCACCAATAGTTTGGCAGCATCGGCGTTGCCTGCATAAGCAGCCGCATGCAGGGCCGTTGCTTTCATGGCCGGGTCAACTGCCTTAACATCTGCCCCCGCCTGCAGCAACATCCGAACAATGTCCGGGTTGCCTTTGTAGGCAGCCATGACCAAGGGGGCATCCCCGTTTGCATCCAACATGTTGACATCAATGCCTTGCCTTATCAGTTGTCCCACCAGCGAAACGTTTTCGTTGTTGATTGCATTCATCAGAGCCGTCATGAAACTCTCCTTTTCGTGCTGCGTGCAATTTGATGCACAGTAATTGACCGGAACTGGCCAATGGCTTGGCAACACGATTGTGCATAAATTTGCTGCGCAAGGTTGAGCGTTGAGGGTTGTTTTTCTCCTGGCTGGCGAGGTGGATTTGTCCAGGCGGCGCTGGGCAAGACAGGTGATTGTGAGGATTTGCCTTTAAAGCGAGTCGGATGAGCCTCAAATGCGGCATCCAGGTTTGCTTGGCGTGTGATGAGCAAGTTGTATGCGCTACCGTGATGAACGCTGGTGTTTGCCAATTCCGGTACCGAGGTCACAGCGGCTGCACAGCGCAGGATGTGTTGGTGAGGTACTTGCACCGGCAACCTTGCCCTCTCGGGCTCGGGGCACACACATCGGCTTGAACTTGTTACTTCGATGGCCGGTGTCGTGCCTGCTCCAGCTTTTACGGCAAAGTCAGTTTCCACTCATTCTTGGACTGTTGGGCTAGTCCAGGTGCACCCAGTTCAATGCGGGACAAGTCCTCAGGAAAAATCCAATTCCGCCACCCAAATCTCCAGCGCCGCGCGCCATGGGGTGATGAACTGGCCCTTCGGGTTCGTTCCAAAACCCCAGGCGCGCATGTCCCGTCCCCACAAATAGCTTTGCAGTCAGATTTCCGCGTTTTTCGATAGCCATCCTCAACAAGCGCTTTGGACACATTTTTGCCAAGTATGATCGCTTCGATTAAGTCTGCATCGCATGAAGATATCAACGGCTGGTTTGACCTCGCCATCGATGCATCTTCACTGTCGGTCGCATTTACTTGATGAATATTGTTGCAATCATTTTTGAATACTTTTGCACTCTAGCCATTACCAGTATTGCACTGACAGCTATTAAATTTATAACAATGTCCGGCTTTTGAGCATCGCGACCAGCGTTTGAGCGAATGGCTCGGCTGTACGGCCAGGCCGTCAATTGACTTAACTCTGACCGCTGTAAACTGGAGGAATACATGAGGAGGAAAACATGAAACGTGTGAAAGTGACCTTTATAGACACGTGCGGGATTCGCGCCTTTCGAATCTCTGGACTCCCCCTGTATCGGGTGCTTGACATGCTGCTCATGCCACAGCTTGCCCCTCTTTGCTGACAAAGCCCCAGATATTTCAAAGACGCGCAAAATGCCCAATGACCCTCCTATGTCTGTATCAATCTCCAAAATGCCCAGCACGAAACCGATCCAAGCCGCTACTGCTTTGCAGTGCCTAGGTGTCAGCTCGCCTGACTGACTCAGCATGAACCCTTCCAAACTTCGGGCCAGTTGGCACCGGGCGCTGCGCCAGGCTTTTTCTCTGCTACCGCGCACTGTGCGGTTTGCAGCATACCGCTCATTTGTCGACTGCGACCCCGCGCCAGACCCGCGCCTGCACCTGAAAATTGCCGAGACCCGCGACGAACTGGAAGCCTGCTTTGGCTTGCTGCACGATGCCTATGTGGCCAGCGGCTTTATGAAACCTCACCCTTCCGGGTTGCGTGTCACGCTCTACCATGCCTTACCTACCACCACAACCTTGTGTGCCACGTTCGACGGCGAGGTCGTCGGCACGCTGTCATTGATCCGCGAAAGTGTGATGGGTTTTCCGCTACAGAGCATCTTTGACCTGCATTCAGTACGCGAGCAAGGCGGCATGATTGCAGAAGTATCCGCCTTGGCAGTACACCCGAAGTTTCGCAAGACCGGGGGCTCAGTGCTCTTTCCGCTGATGAAGTTCATGCACGATTACTGCACTGGCTTCTTCGACACCCGGCATCTGGTGATTGCGGTCAATCCGAACCGCATCGAACTGTATGAATCGCTGCTGCTGTTTGACCGGCTGCCGCAAAACACCGTCGACAACTATGACTTTGCCAATGGCGCACCGGCCGTCGGAGCTACGCTCGATCTGCACCATGCTGCGCAGAAGTTCAGGCCGATCTATACCCATAAGCCGCTGCGGCGCAACCTGCATCATTATTTCAATGAATTGACCTTGCCCAATATCGAGTTGCCCGCTCGCCGTTATCACACCACCAACGACCCGGTCATGACACCCGCTTTGCTGGACTATTTTTTTAACCAGCGGACTCAGGGGTTTGCCGAACTTGAAGACCGAAAAATACACCTTTTGCATGCAATTTACAATTTGCCAGCCTACCGCGCGGTGTTGCCTAGCCTGCCTGAAGCGACTACCCGGGCACATTTGTTGCGTAGCTTCCAACGCTTTTCGGTCAAATGCCCCTGCATGCTGCGACTAAACCCGCAGGCAGAGCAGAAAAGCTGGCAACTCAAGCTGGTGGATGTTTCGGAAAACGGTTTTCAGGTTATGTGTGATGATCCCTTGCCACTGTTCACCTGGGGCCAAGTCGAAATTGAACTCGGACAGGCCGAGCGGTCGTCGCTGCAAGCGCAGGCCGTGTGGCATAAACATAACGCTTTCGGCCACTTTTACGCCTTTGAGGTAGGCGAACCCGATTTGCCGTGGCGTCGCTTTGTCTTGGCGTTGGAGTCAGGCAGCACGGTCAACGACCTGGAAAATGCCTCGCGCTTTATGGAACAGCAATTGACCAATGTTGCAGGCAACCTCAGTTAGACCAGCAGTTTATAGTCAAATATGCCGATAGCCCTTATACAGTCTGCGTGAGAAGCTATTGTATCAATAGCAAACCAAGGCTTGGATGGTACTTCCCCATCACTCCATGGGCCAAGACCGAACTTTCCGTGGCATCCTGCCCCCGGCACGACAGCGTGTTCGCAGCACTTGCTAGGTCGTTGTCAGACTTTTGGAGCCGGCTTGCGCCGGGCCAGGCCCCAGCCCACCAAGGCGGCACCGAGTAAGGCCAGCGTGCCGGGCTCAGGAATCGGGTCACCAGTGATCATGTCTTGGTAGGTGCCATTGCGAAAGACTATGACATCTTTATCAAGAAGAGCATCCGCGCTGTCTACAGCCGCGAAAAATTCGGCCAGATATTCCTGGGTCTTGGGGATCTGTTGGTTCCCTGTTTCAATACCATTGGCCCAGAATGCACCGCTAGCAAGACTGAGCGCGTTGTCTGAAGCCTCGTACAGACTTTCCCAAATGCCCAACTGGATCGCAGCGCCCTGATACCCATTAACTGGGTGCAACCAAGCGAAGGGGTCGTGAGAAGCGGCATCTTTGTCTTTGTTCAGGACTGAATTAACCGCCCCTAAAAAGTCCCGTGTGCGTTCGGTCTCGCCGTCGAAGGCAATGGTGTAATTGACCTTATAG
>DAOSLL010000269.1:0-5786 GCA_035368905.1 Rhodoferax sp. | reverse complement strand
GTCAGTCGCAGCAGCCAGCAGACCGGTGCCAGGCGCAAAGCTGGGCCTGGCATAGTGGGCGAATTCGCCTTGCCGGGGCACCATTGGCGAAGCAAAGACAAATTCGTTGGCCGCATCAAATGCTGCGCCTGCCCGGTAGCGAAAGCCCTCGCGGGCATGCTCCCAGACCAACTCGCTGTCCGGCAGCGGCCGGGATTGGGTCAGCACCTCGCTGACGGCCACCACGCACAACTCCCGATGCGCGACCTGTAGCGAAAAAAAGTTGCGGGTATTGCCAAACACATCCCGCATGACGCTGATTTGCGTCGGTTGCGGGTTGACGATCAGCCGGTGGCTGAGCAACTGCTGGGTGCTGCAGTGCATCGGTGTGAGGTAAACCATGTGCTGCGCGGTTTCTACAGCCGGGCTGTAGTCATACACCGTTTCGTGGGTAATTTGGAGTCTCATGAGGTCCCCACACTGCGGTTGGCCAGACCCGAATGGGTGAAATAAGTGACGCTGATTTCCTCGGATACGGCATGCGCAGCGGCCGTGCATTGGTACAACACGTCGCGCAGCAAGGCATAGCGCGGGCTGGCGGCGGATGTGCTGTCGCTGTCCTGGTAGGGCGATGTCAGGTCTGGCGTCAATTCGCACAATTGCGCCAGCCCCCAAGAGTTCGGGTTGGGTATCTTGAGCGCCAGGGCGCAGAGTTCGGTTGGCTCGCTGCCGGCCAGTTTGGCCAGTCGGCCGCGCAAGGTGTGCGCCACCCAGGACACTGAACGCGGGTTGTCACGGTCGATCACCAGCAGGTCAACCAATGCCGCCATGTCACGACTTTGCTGAAACTGCGCATGGAAGGTGATGGCGTTGTCAAACAGCTCAACCATGGCATCAAAACCGCCTTCGGACTCAAGGCTGCCGCAGACCAGCGCCCGGCTCAGGGCCGACGACAAAAACGCCAGTCGCTCAAGGTGTCGGCCAATGCTGAGCAGCCGCCAGCCGTCGTCGCGAGTCATGCGGTCAGTCTGGGCACCGGTGATGGCGGCCATGTGTTCGCCGGTTTCTTTCAAAATCTGCAGCGCGTTCAGGGTGGAGCGTTCACCGAAGCGGCGGTGCTCGGCAAAACGGGCAAACAGTTCTTCTTCGGCCCGGGTGATGAACCGCCAGTGCTCTTGTGACAAGCGCTCGCGCACGCTTGATGCGGCGATCTTGAGTGAGCGCAGGTAGTAGCCCACGCTGGTCGCGCCCGAGGTGCTGCCAAGACTGTCGATCAGGGAGCGCTCAAACACCCTGGGTGCCTGGACCGGGGTCGGCACGCCGGGCAGCACCAGGGTGTTGGCCAGCGCCATCTGCCCGAGCCAGGCCAGCAGCGGTGGCGAGCTTTGTTCCTCGCCATGCAGGCTCTCAAGCGTCAGACGTGCCAGCCGCAAGGCGTTTTCGGTACGTTCGGTATAGCGCCCGAGCCAATACAGGTTCTCGGCCGCCCGGCTGGTGACCAGGCGCTTGCGCTGCATCAGGCTCTCAGGCGTCAGGTGTGGCTGCAGCAGGGGCGAGTTGTCCAGATCGCCATCGGTCAGCGCCCAGACATCGGCACTGCTGCCGCCACGCTGCATCGAGGTGATCTCCTGCCCGACGCTGGCCACCCGAGCCAGCCCGCCGGGCAAGACACGCCAGTGATGGCTGCCGTCCGATACCGCAAACACCCGCAACATGACCGATCTGGCCAGCAGACTGCCAGCTGCGCCGGTGCCTGGGTTGCCAATCTGCCAGGTCGGCAATTGCGACAGCGGCGTGTAGGCCTGCACCGTGTGCTCTTCCGGATGGCGCAACATGCGACCGGCCCATTCGTCGAGCGAGCGTGCGTCTTGCCGGGCCCCCAGCACGGCATCAAAACTGGCATGACTGGCAGAGCCCGGATAGGTTGGCTTGATGGCACATTCACGCAGGCGCGGCAGGGCATCGAGCATGGCACTGCGTTCGCCACACCACCAGGTAGGCAAAGCCGGCAGGCTCAGGTCTTCGTCAAACAGATGACGCGACAAGGCCGGCAAAAAGCCCAGCAAGGCGGGTGACTCCAGAAACGCCGAGCCAGGCGTATTGGCCACCAGCACATTGCCGGCCCGAATCGCCTGCAGCAGCCCCGGCACCCCCAAAGTGGAGTCGGCGCGCAGTTCCAGCGGATCCATGTACTGGTCATCAACCCGCTTGAGCATGCCATGCACCGGCATCAAACCCTTGAGGGTCTTGAGGAACACTTTTTCGTCCCGCACCAGCAGGTCACTGCCTTCGACCAGCGTCAGCCCCAGGTAACGCGCCAGGTAGGCGTGCTCGAAATAGGTTTCGTTGTAGGGTCCGGGGGTCAACAGCACCAGGTGCGCGTCCTGCCCCATCGGGCTGGTGGCGCGCAAACCATCCATCAGCGCGCGGTAGGTGCCCGCCAGGCGCTGCACCCGCAGCGTTTCAAAAGCTGGCGCAAACTGCGCCGAAATCGCCAGCCGGTTTTCCAGCAGGTAACCCAGCCCGGAAGGGGCCTGGGTGCGTTGTCCGACCACCCACCAGTTGCCGTCAGGCCCGCGTGCCAGGTCAAAGCCGGCGATGTGCAGGTGGCGGCCGCCCACCGGCTTGACCCCATGCATGGCACGCAGGTAACCGGGGTGGCCCTGCACCAGCGCGGGTGGCAAAAAACCGGACCGGAGCAAGTCTTGCGCGCCATACACATCGGTCATGACGTGCTCGAGCAAGCGTACCCGCTGCAGCACGCCGGCTTCGATGCGCTGCCAGCTTTTCGGGTCGATGATCAGCGGAAACAGGTCCAGTGACCAGGGCCGTTGTGGGCCATTTTCATCGGCATAGACGTTGTAGGTGATGCCGTTGTCACGCACCTGGCGCGCCAGACTGCTGCTGCGCTGCTCCATGTCGTTTGCCGTATCGCTCGTCAATTGCTGGAAAAATTGATTCCAGGCCCTTGCCCCATCTGCGCTGACAGCTCCAAAAAAAGGAGCGTTGTCAGTTCGGCTGCTGGTACCGGCGCTCGCTTCGCCACGCACCTCATCAAAGTGTCCGGCGGCGGCACGGTAGTGCATGGCCAGCTCTGCAATGCTGTTGGCAGGAGGGCGCAAGTTCAAATGCAGAGATTGGGCTTGATTCATTGTTCAGAGTATGCCAGCGAAGTAGCGCTTTGGATGACAATCACGGGTTAATCCAACTGATCCAAGCCATGACCGATACCCCAACAGAAATGACCCCGACCAACAGCACGACCGAGTTGGCCGCCCCAATCGACAAGGCAGTTTTGAGCACCGACGACCCCGTCAAGCAGGCCGGGCCAACGACTGGTGCAAGCCCTAAAAAAGATCGGTTTGCAGCCGTTGCGCCGGTGCTGGAAAAGCTGTTTGAACTCTATCCCCACTTGTTTGGCCAACGCTTTGTGCCCCTTAAGCTGGGGGTTTTCCAGGAACTGCTGGCCGCCCACCCGACCGAGCTCAAGCGCGACACGCTCAAGGCTGCCTTGGCGGTACACACCCGCTCCACCCGTTACCTGCAAAGTGTGGCAGTCGGCACCAAGCGCCACGATTTGTCTGGCCAGCCGGTTGACGATGTGGCCCCGGAGCATGTTTTCTTGTCGATTGTTGAGTTGCATCAGCGCCGCCAGGCCCGCACATCTGACGACCTCTTGCCCAAGCTGCAACGCCAACTGGTGACCGCTTACGCAGCCAGTGGTCTGTCGCGCCAGGACTACCTGAGCCGCCTGCCAGCGCTGGCAGACAGCATCTCTGCAGTCCTTGATGAAGCCATGGTTGAGGTGGACCAGCAGCGTGCCCGCCAGGCGGCTTTGGTCAAAGCCTATCAAAGCAGTGGCAAGGCGGTGAATGATTTTGCCGATGATCTGGGCATGGATGCGGCCCGACTGAGCGCGGTACTCAAGCAAGCCGGGGTGATTTGATGCGCCCGGTCGCGCCCCGCCGGTAACCCTGGCAAACGCTTGCGCGAGCGGCAAGAGCCGATTGCCTGTGCCGGTCAAGTCCCGAGCGGGTCACCAGGCCGATGGCGCAGGGCAGCGCCCGGCAGCCACGGTGGCATTGCTTTTTTGCCCGGTTTTCAGGCCCGCCGCAAATCCAGCGTGAACGGGAACTCTCGGCTGGCTGGCACATTGATGGTTGCCGGTGGCACCACCAACACACCCGGCGTGTGCCCGCCAGCAGTAAAGCGCGACAGTCGCCGGCTCTCGGCTTCGTTGGCGTTGACCGGTAGCGCCTGGTAGCTCAGGCCCCCCGGATGCGCCACGTGGTACTGGCAGCCGCCCATTGAGCGCTTGACCCAGGTGTCAACAATGTCAAAGGTCAGCGGTGCGTGCACCCCAATGCTCGGGTGCAGGCTGCTAGGCGGGTTCCAGGCTTTGTAGCGCACACCGGCGACATACTCGCCGACCACGCCGGTGGGTTGCAAAGACATCGCTTGCCCGTTGCAGGTGACCACATAGCGACTTTGGTTCAGGCCGGTCACCCGCACCTCAATGCGTTCCAGCGACGAATCGACATAGCGCGCCGTGCCACCGGGCGCTCCTTCTTCACCCATCACGTGCCAGGGCTCCAGGGCGTTGCGCAGCGTCAATTCAATACCGGCGGCGCAGACCGATCCAATCAAAGGGAAGCGGAATTCGACATGCGGTGCAAACCAGCTCTCATCGAACGCATAACCGGCGCCACGCATCTCGGCCATCACGTCATGGAAGTCCATCTCGATGAACTTGGGCAGCATGAAGCGGTCGTGCAGCTCGGTGCCCCAGCGGGTGGCTGGCACCTGGTAGGGTGCTTTCCAGAAGCGCGCCACCAATGCCCGCAGCAGCAACTGTTGCACGCTGCTCATGTGCGGGTGGGGCGGCATCTCGAAGGCACGCAGTTCCAGCAGGCCAAGACGGCCGGTGCTGGAGTCGGGCGAGTACATCTTGTCAATCGAAAATTCGCTGCGATGGGTGTTGCCGGTGGCATCGATCAGGATGTTGCGCAGTGTGCGGTCCACCAGCCACGGCGGCATCGACTGGCCATGGATTTCACGGTTCTTGTAAATCTGCTCGATGGCGATTTCCAGCTCGTACAACTGGTCGTTGCGGGCCTCATCGACACGCGGGGCCTGGCTGGTTGGGCCGACAAACATGCCGCTAAACAAATAACTCAGGCTTGGATGGTTGTGCCAGTACAGCAGCAGGCTGGCCAGCAGCTCGGGTTTACGCAAAAACGGGCTGTCTGCCGGTGTGGCGCCGCCCATCACAAAGTGGTTGCCACCACCGGTGCCGGTGTGGCGACCATCGGTCATGAATTTTTCAGCGCTCAGACGCGACTCAAACGCTGCGTTGTACAAAAACTCGGTGTTGTAAACCAGCTCTTTCCAGTTCGTCACCGGGTGAATGTTGACCTCGATCACGCCGGGGTCGGGTGTCACGCTCAGGAGTTTCAGGCGCGGGTCACGTGGTGGCGGGTAGCCTTCAAGCACGATTTGCACGCCCAACTCTTGCGCCGTAGCTTCAATCGCGGCCAGCAGGTCCAGGTAATACTCCAGCCGCTCCAGAGGTGGCATGAAGACGTAAATCACCCCCGACTTTTCACCGACCGCCTCGGCCTTGGGGCCGCTGGCACGGCGCGGGTCGCGCACTTCAACGCACAGCGCGGTGCGGGTGACCCAGTGGGCCGACTCGTGCGCCTTGGGTGGCTGCGCCCACTGGTCCGCTTGCTGGGACTCAGGAACCTGAACAAAGTCGACCGGCTCGGCCTGCAACGGGCTTTGCGCCTGGCTGGCGGTTGACGAGT
>DAOSLL010000268.1:0-5819 GCA_035368905.1 Rhodoferax sp. | reverse complement strand
CTGACGGGCGCAGGCAACGCTGAGCAGGTACATGCCGATGTTGGTGGGCGAGGTGCGGTGGGCCAGCATGTCGTAGGGCGAGATCTGCAGGTTGTCAGGTGGCAGGTGGCGGTCAAGTGGCCCCACGCAGCGCTCGAACAGCCGCCAGGTGTCACGCGCAATACCGGCCAGATAGAACTGGTCGGCCGGTGTCAGGCGGTCTGCCGGGTCAAAAAAGCAGGCGCGGCTGACCCACCAGGTCCAGACTGGCGAGCCAGCCCACAGCAGGCACACCGCGACGGCCAGCCATGGCGTGCTGCTGCCCCTGGCCAGCAGGCCGGCCAGCAGTAGCAGGGCCACCACTGGCTCAATCCAATGTTGCCGGGCCACGTCTGTCAAGGCAGATTTGGCCTGGGCTTGTGCTTGTGCGGCGGTGGTCCATTGCAGCAAATGGCGGTGACTGAACCGCATGCGGTAGAGTGCGCGGCCAATCGCATCCAGGTTCAGCAGCGACTGCTGCAGCAGTTGCGCCATCTGCCAAACCCCGCCAAGCACCGCGCGCAGCAGGTCACGCAGCGCCTCGCGGTAAAAATGCCCCTGCACGGTGTCGCTGCGGTGCAGCGAAAGCCCGGCTGCCGCACCCAGCACCGGACCGGCCGAAAAGGCCGCCAGCACCAGCAGCAGCGCAAGCCATGGCGACACGGCCTGGCTGGCCAGCGCCAGCAGCAGCAAGCCCAGTGACATCGGTGCCACCAGCGAGCGGCGCAGGTTGTCAAACATCTTCCAGCAGTTGACGGCGTTGAGCCCAAAGCGGCCGGGCTGGGTCAGAAACGGCAGCAACTGCCAGTCACCACGGGTCCAGCGGTGCACCCGTGAGGCCGCCACATCGGCATGAAACGGCGACTCTTCGATCAGCGCAATGTCGGTCACGGTAGCGCAGCGGGCGACTGAACCTTCAAGCAAATCATGGCTGAGCACCTGGCCCTCGGGTAGCCGGTCGTGCAGCACCGCGTGCATGGCCTGCACGTTGAGCAAGCCTTTGCCGGTGAAAGTGCCCTGGGCAAACAGGTCCTGGTAAACCTCGGAGCTGGCGGCGCTGTAGGTATCCATGCCGCACTGCCCGGCAAACAGCCAGTGGTACAGGGTGGCTTCGTTACGCTCGGGCAGCGGGGCGGCCACCCGGGGTTGCAAAATGCCATAGCCCGCTACCACGCGTCGGCCAGTGGCATCGAGTTGCGGCTGGTTATAGGGGTGAGCCGCGACACCCACCAGTTCGCGCAGACTGCCGGGCGGCAGTTGGGTATCGGCATCAAGGGTGACGATGTAGCGCACGTCCGCCGCCATGCGGGAGGCCTCGCCGCAGTCGGTAAATGCCGTGCTGTGGCCGGTCGCCAGGGCGGCGACCAGGGCTTCAAGCTTGCCACGTTTGCGTTCCCAGCCAATCCAGCGCTGCTCGGTCTGGCTGAACTGGCGCGGCCGGTGCAGCACAATGAAGCGCGGTGCACCCAGAGCCGACTGCGCTGGCAAGCTGGCATTGAGTGCTTCGATATGTGCCACGGCATCTGCCAGATAGCCGCCGTCTTTGGCGGTGTGCGCCGTTTCGGCATCGCCCCAGTCGGTCAGCAGGGCAAACTGGGCTTCTCGCTCGGGGTTGGCCAGGTAATGCAAATGCAGGCGGTGGGCCAGGTCGTGCGCCGAGCCTGGCGCGGTCAGCATGCCTGGAATGACCACCATGACACGTTGCCCGGGTGGTATGCCATCTGCCAGCGCCAGCCGTGGCAGGTGCTGCGGGCGCGCCGATTCGCTGATGATGCGGTTGGTGACTGCCACCACCGCCTCGGAGGCCGGAAAAATCGCCAGCGCACCCAGCAGCAACAGCAGCCAGCTCGACATCTGCGGGCTGTGTTGCAGCAGCAGCCAAAACAGCAAACCCAGGCACACCATCAAGATGCCCAGGTACAGCGGCAAGGCCAGGTAACGGGTGACAAAGGCCCAGGCACGCGCCGCACGCGGGTCTTGCCCGAGCGAGCGCAACATGGCGGGCCGGCCCGCGCCGCAAAGCCAATAGGTTGGCACGCTGCACGGGTTGTCGGCCTGGCTGGCCGGGGCCATCTGGTTCAACAGCACCTGCGCCACCGCGACTTCAGACTGCCCGCTGTTGCGGGCCAGTCGCTCAATGGCGTGCAGGCTGAGGTCGCGGGTCAGAGTGTCTTCAGCGGCAAAAACGGCAGAACCCAGCATCAACTGCATCAACGTGCTGACGCGCGCGATGATGCCGGGCCAATCGGCATCGCCAATGGCGCGCAGCGAGGTGATGGCGTTGCTCATGCTCAGGTTGTCGGCGGCTTGGTCCGCCGCCTGGCTGGTCTGCAAGCTGGCCAGGTCGGGCAGCGCCTGTTGCAGCCAGGCCTGCAGTTCGGCCTGGTCGGCACTGTCCTGCAGGGCATGGTGGTCTTGCAGGCGCAGCGCCAGTTGCACCAGAAAGGCGCTACCGACACCACGCGCTTTCAGCAGCGCCAGCAGCGCATCAAGAGCTGCCAGCGGATACCGGTCGATGTGGTCAAAGCACAGGTTGGCCGCTTCGCGGGCACCCTTGTTGGTGGCGACGCGCTCGGCCAGTCGACGCAGGTTTTCGATCAGTACCACCCGCAAGGTGGTGGGCAGTGCCCACATTTCGCTCAGATTGAGCGTGCGCGTTGCCTCATAGGCACTCAGGTACTGCACCAGCAGTGGCTCGTCAAAGGCCCCGTCAGTGTGTGCCACAAACGCCCAGGCCACGCCATAAACGCGCGGCAGCCCGGCCAGTGGCTCGTCTTGCAACATGGGCAAGCTGCGGAAATAGCTGCGCGGCAGGCCGTCGCTGATTTCCTTGAGCTGGGCTTGCACCAGGTGAAAGTTGTCCAGCAGCCATTCGGCCGCCGGACTGATGTCATAGCCGCTGCTGGCCTGCACCCCGATCAAGTCGTGCGCTTCGCGCAGCATGGCGATGTTGTCGGTGATGCGCGGGAAAAAGTTGGATGCCCGCGACGATTTGCTGGCGCTGTGGGTTTCGGCCAGACTGCGGCCGTGCTGGGCAAAGCGCTGCAAACCAAATATTTCGGAGCGAATCGGCACCTGAACCGCACCACGTGCGCCATCAAGCATATGGCACAAGGTTTCCGGGGCTTCAGGAATCAGGCCAAACAGTTTGCTGCGCACACCCGCGCCCTAGATCAGCCAGTCGGCAAACAGGACAGCCAGTCCGATGATGCCCAGCGTGGTCACAAAGCGCGCCGAAACAAAGCCGTGCATCGCATCGGCCAGGTCGTGCAGGATGAACCAGTGCCGGTGCGGGTGCTGGCAGCAGCCCAGGTGTTCACCCAGGGCGGACAAGTCCAGTGGCGTGATCAGATACACATCGCCCTTCATGGTGTTCATATGGATTCCTTTGAGATTGAGTTGAAGTGGTGTTCCGGGGCCGTCAAGACAGGCCTGCTGACGCTGGTGTGCGCCATGGCGGCAAGTGTGGGCGAGCGCTCTGGCAGGGTCTGTGCGCTTGCGAACATTGCTTGCGTTAACAAGCGCACAGACCATCACACTGTGCGGCCTTAACTTCCAGCGTTGTGTTACGCCAGCCCCAGGCGAATTTGCCGGGGCCGAGCCGCTGACGCACCTCTTTGGAGACCCCATGTCAAACCCGTTCAATGCAACTGCTGCCGTATCCCGACCCAAAGCGGTGTTTGCTCCGCTGCAGGGCGAAGCCGACACCCGGCCGATCGATCCGGCGCACGAGTGGCAGATCAACCAGCAGTTCATTGCCATGCTCAACGCCTACCGGCCCAGCGGTGGCCTGGCGCGAGCGCAAGAGCTTGCGGCAAGATTTAGCTTGCAGGGCACTGCCCAGGTCAACACGCTGGCGGGCTGGATCGTCCACCGCCAGGTGGTCAGCTTGTCGTGGCAGGGCAAGATCTGGCTGCCGCTGTTTCAGTTCAACCATGTCAATCTATGCTTGCTGCCCGGGCTTGCGACAGTGATGGCGGAGCTGGTGGTAGCCCTGGATGACTGGGAAATCGCCAACTGGTTCTCGCTGCCCAACCCCTGGCTGGCCGACTGCACGCCGGCCGACACGCTGCTGACGGCTGCGCCCGAAGTGCTCAATGCGGCCCGCGCCGAGCGTTACGTGGCGCTGGGTTGAGTCGCCTATGCGCTTCTATAACAATAGCTGCTTGCGCATATTCCATAAGGGCTACAGGCCTAAAAGGCTTGTAAAACAAACGCAACCAGATCTGATCGGGCAAGCGCTTGCAACCTGGGGGCAAGCGGGCCTGGTGGTCTGGCTGGCGCTGAGCCTTGGGGCTTGTGCGTCGCTGCCCGGCACGCCGCCGTTGGCATCGTCGGCCTTGGTTGCGCCTGCTGCATGGGCGAATGCCGAGGTTCAAGCCACAGCGGCCAAGTCCTCGCTGCTGCGCTGGTGGCAGCGCTTTGATGACCCGCTGCTGGACCAGTTGATCAGCCAGGCACTGGCCGCCAACAACAGCGTTCAGGGCGCACAGGCGGCACTGCGCCAGGCGCGCGCGCTGCACGATGTGGCGGCGGCTGGCTTGTCGCCGTCGCTGGGCAGTTCGGCCTCGGCGCAGCGCAGCCGCCGCAGCAACACCACTGACAACAGCTTTCAGGTTGGCCTGGATGGCAACTGGGATCTCGATGTCTTTGGGGCCAACCGCAGCGCCGTGAGCGCCAGCGAGGCCGCCGCGCAGGCCAGTGCGGCCAGCCTGGGCACGGTGCAGGTGTCGATTGCCGCAGAGGTGGCGCTGGACTACATCGCGCTGCGCAGTGCGCAGGAGCGGCTCGGCATTGCCGCGGCCAACCTGGCGAGCCAGCGCGAGACGCTGCAATTGACCCAATGGCGCTTGCAGGCCGGGCTGGTGACTTCACTGGAGGCCGAACAAGCCCGCGCCGCCACCGAGCAAACCGCCGCGCAACTGCCTGTGCTGCAAATCAGCATGGCCCAGATCGGCCACGCGTTGGCGGTGCTGACCGGGCAGCCGCCAGCGGCTTTGGCGCTGCTGCTGGCAGACGCTGGCCGGTTGCCGCAGGCACCAGGCGCTTTGGCGCTGGCGTTTCCGGCAGAGACCTTACGCCAGCGCAGCGATGTGCAGGCAGCGGAATTTCAGTTGACCGCCGCCGCCGCCCGCGTGGCGCAAGCTGATGCGGCGAGGCTGCCCAGTTTCAAGCTCGGCGGGTCGCTGGGTTTGAGTGCCCTGACGCTGGGGGCGCTTACCGATGGGGCCTCGGTGGCAGCAGCAGTGTTGGCCAGCGTGTCATGGTCGTTGTTTGATGGCGGCGCAGCGCAGGCGCAAGGGCGCGCGCAACGGGCGGCTTTTGACCAGGCTCGCGCTACCTACCAGGCCACGGTGCTGACCGCCTTGCAAGAGGTTGAAGACGCACTGGTGGCCTTGCGCTTTGATCGCCAACGGCTGCTGCGCCTGCAAAACGCGTTTGCCAGTGCCGACATCGCCGCCACGTTGGCCAGCCAGCGCTACAGCAGCGGCCTGGTGGACTTCCAGGCCGTGCTGGAAACCCAGCGCAGCCGACTGAGCACGCAAGACGGCGTGGCCAGTGCCCGCGCTGCGGTCAGTGCCGACCATGTGCGCTTGTACCAGGCGCTTGGTGGCGGCTGGCTGCCGTCAGATGCCGAAGCCACAGCGTTGTCGGCCACGCCATAACCCAGGACACCGAACCAATGACCTCCGAAAACCCAACAACACCGACACCTGCCACAGCCCTGCCGACGACCCCTGTTGTCGCCCCCGGCGTGGCACCAATCCCCGGTGTGCCGCCTGTGCAGTCACCGCCGCCAG
>DAOSLL010000267.1:0-5839 GCA_035368905.1 Rhodoferax sp. | reverse complement strand
CCGGTGGCGAACTGAGCCTGCGCAAGGCCTTCAGCAACGCGTCACGCGCCCTGCTGATGTTTCTCGGGCTGCTGCTGGCGCTTTCTGCGGTGGGCATTGACCTGACCGCGCTGTCGGTGCTGGGTGGTGCAATTGGCGTTGGCATTGGCCTGGGGCTGCAAAAACTGGCCGCCAACTATGTGTCGGGATTTGTCATTCTGGCCGAGCGCAGCATGCGCATTGGCGACAGCGTGATGGTCGACAACTTCAGCGGCATCATCACCCAGATCAATGCCCGCTACACCGTGATTCGCTCGCTCAGCGGTCGTGAATCGATCGTGCCCAACGAAATGATGATCACCAGCCGGGTTGAAAACCACTCGCTGGCCGACCCCAAAGTCTGGCAATCAACCATCGTGTCGGTCGGCTATGAAAGTGATGTGCAGCAGGTGATGACGCTGTTGACCCAGGCGGCGCTGGCACAGGCGCGTGTCCTGCGCGACCCGCCGCCGTCAGCAGCACTGTCAAATTTTGGTGCCGATGGGCTGGATTTCACCTTGGGATTCTGGATTGGCGACCCGGAAAACGGCAGTGCCAACATCAAGTCGCAAGTGAATCTGGAGGTGCTGCGGCTGCTGCGCGAAAATAGTATAGAGATACCATTCCCGCAGCGGGTAATCCACCAGCGCTGAGGATGCCTATAATAAAAGCACGATCGTTCTATTTTCAGCCGAGGCGGAAGAATCGCGTCGGTTCGACGAGGCTGGCAAAGTTGGCCGCATAGAATACCAAAGTTGACGTGCACGTCAATAAGAGTGTTGACTGCGCGATGTGTCGGTTGCTTAACTTTTTTATTGTCTGGAGAAACAAACCCATGAAAGTCCTGGTCGCAGTCAAGCGGGTAGTGGACTACAACGTCAAGGTCCGCGTCAAATCGGACAACACCGGTGTAGATATTGCCAACGTCAAAATGAGCATGAACCCGTTTGACGAAATCGCCATCGAAGAAGCCGTCCGCCTGAAAGAAAAAGGCGTGGCCACCGAGATCATCGCTGTGTCTTGCGGTGTCACCCAGTGCCAGGAAACCCTGCGCACCGCCATGGCAATTGGTGCTGACCGCGCCATCCTGGTCGAGACCGCAGAAGAACTGCAGCCCCTGGCCGTGGCCAAGCTGCTCAAGGCGCTGATCGACAAGGAACAACCCGGCTTGATCATTGTGGGCAAGCAAGCCATTGACGACGATTGCAACCAGACTGGCCAGATGCTCGCCGCCCTGGCCGACCTGCCACAGGTCACCTGTGCCAGCAAGATCGTGGTCGCCGATGGCAAAGCCAGCATCACCCGTGAAGTCGATGGTGGTTCGGAAACCCTCAGCGTCAGCTTGCCCGCTGTGATGACCGCTGACCTGCGCCTCAACGAGCCACGTTATGTGACGCTGCCCAACATCATGAAGGCCAAGAAGAAGCCTCTGCAGGTCGTCAAGCCAGCCGACCTGGGTGTTGACATCGCCGCGCGTATCAAGACCCTGGCGGTCAATGATCCGCCCAAGCGCAGCGCTGGCATCAAGGTGCCCGATGTGGCAACGCTGGTGGACAAACTCAAAAACGAAGCCAAAGTCATCTAGCTGTTGCGGTCTTTCGGGAGTTGATCCGGACATCCATGCGTTCTGTGCCACCAAGGTGGCAGATCAGCCCCGCAAGACCCAAGTTTTTGAAACATCTTTACCAGACCTACCCATTCCAACAGGAGTTCATTCATGACTATCCTCGTCATCGCCGAACACGATAACGCAAGTCTCAAGCCCGCCACCCTCAACACCGTTACCGCTGCGCTGCAGTGTGGCGCTGTGGTTCATGTGCTGGTGGCTGGTTTCAATGCCGGTGCCGCTGCCAGCGCGGCAGCACAGGTTGCCGGTGTTGCCAAGGTTTTGCACATTGATGCAGACCATCTGGCGCACGGCATCGCAGAAAACGTGACCGCCCAAATCCTCGCGATTGCGGCCGGTTACAGCCACATCCTGTTTGCCGCGACGGCTTCGGGCAAGAACATTGCCCCGCGGCTGGCGGCCAAGCTCGATGTGGCGCAAATCTCTGACATCACCAAGGTCATCAGCGCCGACACCTTCGAGCGCCCGATCTACGCCGGCAACGCCATCGCCACGGTGCAAAGCACCGATGGCACCAAGGTCATCACCGTTCGAACCACGGGTTTTGATGCTGCAGCCCAATCAGGACAAGCGCCGGTAGCTATTGAAACAGTAGCTACTGCAAGCGTCCCGGGCAGCACTGTCTATGTCGGCAGTGAAATTGCCAAGAACGATCGCCCGGAACTTACTGCTGCCAAAGTCATCGTCAGCGGTGGCCGGGCGCTGGGCTCCAACGAAAAGTTCATGGCCGTCATGACACCACTGGCCGACAAGCTCGGTGCCGCTTTGGGTGCCAGCCGGGCGGCCGTCGATGCAGGCTATGCGCCCAACGACTGGCAGGTTGGACAGACCGGCAAAATCGTCGCACCGCAGCTCTATGTTGCAGCGGGCATCAGTGGTGCCATTCAGCACCTGGCCGGCATGAAAGACAGCAAGGTCATCGTCGCCATCAACAAAGACCCCGAGGCACCCATCTTCAGCGTGGCTGACTATGGGCTGGAGGCCGATTTGTTTATTGCGGTGCCAGAACTGGTTGCCGCCCTGTAAAGCAGTTACACCACAGGGCATCCGCTGCGATGCCCTTTTTTTTCGCCTGCTTGCCCCTTCGCCAACCTTGCCATCCCTTTCATAACCCTCCGGAGAAACGACCATGAGTTACCTAGCCCCCCTCAAAGACATGCTGTTCAACATCAGGTACTTAGCCGGTATCGAGCAAATTGCCCAGTTGCCGGGCATGGAAGATGCCGGTTTTGACACGGCGCAGGCGGTGCTGGAAGAAGCAGCCAAGTTCAATGAGGGCGTGCTCAGCCCGCTGAACTGGGTTGGTGACCAGAACCCGACAAGCTGGAAGGACGGTGTTGTCACCGCCACGCCGGGCTTCAAGGAGGCGTTCAGGCAATTTGCTGAAGCTGGCTGGCAGGGCTTGCAGCACCCGGTGGCCTATGGCGGGCAGGGCCTGCCCAAGACCATTGGCTCGGCAGTGGGTGAAATGCAGAATTCCGCCAACATGAGTTTTGCCCTGTTGCCGCTGCTCAGCGACGGTGCCATTGAGGCGCTGTTGACGGCCGGTTCAGACGAACTCAACGCCACCTACCTGGACAAGCTGGTCAGTGGCCAATGGACTGGCACCATGAACCTGACCGAGCCACAGGCGGGCAGTGATCTGGCGGCAGTGCGCACCAAGGCCGAGCCGCAGCCAGATGGTACTTTCAAGATCGCTGGCACCAAGATTTTCATCACCTGGGGCGAGCATGACATCGCTGAGAACATCATTCACCTGGTGCTGGCCCGGGTGGTTGGCGCGCCCGAAGGTGTCAAGGGCATCAGCCTGTTTGTCGTGCCCAAGTTCATCGTCAACCAGGACGGTGGCCTGGGCGCGCGCAACGACGTGCAATGCGTCAGCATCGAACACAAAATGGGCATTCAGGCCAGCCCGACCTGTGTGCTGCAGTTTGGCGACCACGGTGGTGCCGTTGGTTATCTGGTAGGGCAGGAAAACCGGGGCCTTGAATACATGTTCATCATGATGAACGCGGCCCGCTATGGGGTTGGGGTGCAAGGCATTGCGATTGCCCAGATGGCCTACCAGAAGGCCGCACAGTTTGCCAAAGACCGGGTGCAAAGCCGCCCGGTCGATGGTTCCCTGAAAGCAGCGGGTCCGATCATTCACCACCCGGATGTCAGGCGCATGCTGATGACCATGCGGGCCTATACCGAAGGCTGTCGCGCCCTGTCGTCGGTCGCCGCCGCTGCTTATGACGCAGCGCACCACCACCCGGATGCCCGCACGCGCGATGAAAACGAGACCTTTTATGAGTTCATGGTGCCGCTGATCAAGGGCTACAGCACCGAAATGAGCCAGGAAGTCACCAGCCTGGGCGTGCAGGTTCATGGCGGCATGGGTTTTATCGAAGAAACCGGTTGTGCCCAGTATTACCGCGATGCCAAGATTTTGACCATCTACGAGGGCACCACCGCCATTCAGGCCAATGACCTGGTGGGTCGCAAGACCTCGCGTGACGGCGGCCAGACCGCCAAGGCGCTGGCAGTGCAGATCCAGACCACCGAAGCGGCCCTGAACAGCAGCGGCACGCCCGATGCGCTGGCCATGGCCAAGCGCCTGGCAGCAGCCCGGCTGGCCTTTCTGGATGTGGTGGACTTTGTCGCGGGCAACACCAAGGCGCACCCCAACGACGTGTTTGCCGGCAGCGTGCCCTACCTGATGCTGACGGGCAACCTGATGGCCGGCTGGCAAATGGCACGTGCCCTGCTGGTCGCACAAGAGGCGCTGGCGCGGGGTGAGGACGTGGCCTTCATGCAGGCCAAGATCATCACCGCACGTTTTTATGCCGACCATTTGTTGACCAAGGCTCCCGGCATGCGAGACGCGATTGTCGAAGGTGCTGCATGCGTTACCGCGCTGGCGCTTGAGGCGTTCTAGGCCATTTGGGTCAGCACCTGGCACTGACTGTCCAAATGACCGCAATTTGCTACTGTATTTGTAGCTGCTAGCGCAATCACTATAAGGGCTAGCAGCTATTTTCGTGCATAAAGTGGCCGAATCACGGCCAGACTGCCTGCAGCTCTGAACAAGCGGCCTTTTCCAGTGATTGGCGCGCCGTTGTTGATCATCAGCAAACCCAAACTGCTGACAGCCCAGTGCATTGCAGGCGTGGTGGGTGTCGGGCCTGCGTTTGGCGCCAGGCCTGTCGCGCAATCGGACTGAAGACATTTTCAAAAAAAGCCGGTCTTCCTCAATGAAAACACCGTTGATTGAGGTCTGGTGGTCTGACTGCGTTTTGCTCTGACCGATCAATTCGAGAGCACGTTGTCGCTTTGGGCCAGGGGTGATCGCGAAATTGGCTGCCTCAGCCACACCGCCAGCGGTGCGACAGGTTTTGCCCTCCGTTGCTCGCAATTCGGCCATCAAGGTCTGGAGACTGTGTGTGGGTGTGCCGTTTGCGAGCGTATGGCTTTGCACCTTCTTCAGTGTCGCATCCTGGCGTTTGGCCGGTCTCAGCGGGTCTGGTGTGAGCGGATCCGCGTCGGGTGTTTTACCCGCCCGACTCAGGTATCGACCTGATTGGTTTTCCGCTGGCCGGTGGCTACCATGAAAAAATCAGTATTTGGGACCGAGTGGTGTTGATGCCGATGTCGGCATCTGGTTTGGCCGGGCAGTTGCACCACGAGCGGGGTTTTTCGCGTCGGAACACGGATAGGATTACTCAATGGACACACATGACCAACTGCAAGTCTTGACGCCGCGCGGCCTGCAGCACTTCGTGAGCTTGCAGGCCGATGCGGCAACTGCCGTGACCAGGCGCTTCTACACGACACATGGCTCCCACTACGCGCGCTATGGCGAACGTGGCCATGAGGCTTGCCGCGAAGATCTCGCCTTTCATCTTGAGTTCCTGCGGCCGGTGCTGGAATTTGGCCTTTTGCAACCCATGGTGGACTACCTGTGCTGGCTTGACAGCGTGCTTGCCGGGCGTGGTATCCCGACCGAACACCTGACCCAGTCCCTCGACTGCCTGGGCGAGTATTTTGCCCAGGCGATGGAACCTGAGGACGGCGCGGTCGTGGTTGCAGCGATCCTGGCAGCACGGACAAAGTTTGGTCAATCCCGCAAGTTGGCGCTGATTGCGCCCGAGTTGCCCGAAGCCTGGCCGCGATCGGCTGCCTTTGAGGCGGCACTGCTCACCGGTGATCAGC
>DAOSLL010000266.1:0-5841 GCA_035368905.1 Rhodoferax sp. | reverse complement strand
CTCTCCGTTTGCGCGGCAAACACAAGGCCATTTACACGCCTCACGTCGATACCGGCGACTTCATCATCGTCACCAACGCAGCCCAATTGCGGGTGACCGGTGCCAAGTCGCTCGACAAGATGTATTACAGCCACTCGGGTTATCCGGGCGGCATCAGTTCTACCAACTTCCGTGACATGCAAGCCAAATTCCCTGGCCGCGCTTTGGAAAAAGCCGTCAAGGGCATGCTGCCCAAAGGCCCTTTGGGCTACGCCATGATCAAGAAGCTCAAGGTGTACGGTGGTGCAGAGCACCCGCACACTGCCCAGCAACCCAAAGTGTTGGTACTTTAAGGAGCATATTGATGATTGGTGAATGGAACAATGGTACCGGCCGTCGCAAATCCAGCGTGGCCCGTGTTTTCCTGAAAAAGGGCTCTGGCCAGATCGTGGTGAATGGCAAGGCGATTGAAAACTTTTTTGGCCGCGCCACCTCGATCATGATCTGCAAGCAGCCGCTGTTGCTGACGAATCACGCCGAAACCTTTGACGTGATGGTCAATGTGGCAGGTGGCGGTGAGTCGGGTCAGGCCGGCGCGGTGCGCCATGGCATTACCCGCGCCCTGATTGACTACGATGCCACGCTCAAGCCCGATCTGAGCAAAGCTGGTTTCGTTACCCGTGACGCGCGTGAAGTGGAACGTAAAAAGGTCGGTTTGCACGGTGCCCGCCGTCGCAAGCAGTTCAGCAAGCGTTAATATTTTCTCGCTTCTCTGCATTTCAGCCACCCGAATGCAAGTTCTGGTGGCTTTTTGCATGGTGCTTTCAGGACCAATCTGATGCGACTTCGATTGTTGCTGCGCCGCCTGACCGTCAGCGCCCCGCGCATGGCGGTGCGCAGTGCCCTGCCATGGCCGGTTCGCTGGGTGATGCTGGCGACGGTGGCAGGCTTTTGCGCTGCCGTGGCCTTGTGGGCGTTTGAGTTTGGCCGGGAAATTGCCGGGCTGGATCACGGCACCAAAGAGCAGTTGCAGCAGGCGCAGACCCAACTTGATGCCCTGAGGACCCAGCTCGATGCGGTAACCGTTGAACGCGACAAGGCGCAGTCCATCGCCAACACTGCCGATACTGTGTTGATGACCGAAAAGGTGGCGCAAGAGAAATTGGCCGCACTGAACAAGCAATTGGCGCTGGACAACCAGCGCCTGAAAGATGACCTGGGTTTTTTTGAGCAATTGATTCCGGCAGCAGATACCGGGGTGAACGCGGGTGCGTTGGCCGTTCGCGGCTTGCAGGCCGAACTGCTCAAGACCGGTGAACTCAAATGGCAGGTGCTGGTGATTCAGGCGGTGAAAAATCCGGCCGAATTCAACGGGCAACTGGAAGTATCTTTTGTCGGTGTGTCGGCTGGCAGGCCCTGGACCGGCACGCTGGCAGATGGTGCTGTGGCCCTCAAGGTCAGGCAGTATGCCCGCCTTGCAGGGGTTTACCAGGTGCCCGCACCGGTGGTTGTCAAGAGCATGACCGTCAAGGTGCTCGATGGCAAGACGGTCAGGACCGTGCAGACCGTGAAACTCTAGGGTCCGGTTGGACTGACGGATCGAGCTGCGAGAATCGACCCCAGCCAGGCCAGTTTTGCCGGATTTGCAGGTCCATCGACCAGTTGCGGGCCAACAACCCGGTGCAAAATGAGCCGCTGCGGTTGACTCCCGGCAGATGTTGCATAAGTCTGGCAGGCTAACAGGTTCCGCCGGGCTGGTGCGCCTGTGTGCTGGCGACCGGGTAGCACAAGCCAACCTTGAGATTGTTTGAGAAAAAGGTGTTTTATGTTCTTCAAAAAAAAGCAACCCTTGATCAAGAGCCTGGTAGCCCATGGTTGCCAGATCACCGGCAATTTCAGTTTTGCCGATGGATTTCGACTCGACGGTGAACTCAGCGGCAATATTGTCGGCCAGGCTGACAAGCCGAGCATTCTGGTGATATCAGAGTCGGCCCATGTAACCGGCAAAGTCGAGGCGGACCATGTCATCATCAATGGTCAGGTTGACGGGCCGGTGCATGCGCGCGTCATGCTGGAAATGCAGCCCAAGGCCAGAATCACTGGTGATGTCACTTACAAACTGCTGGAAATGCATCAGGGCGCGTTGGTGGACGGTAGGCTTTGCCCGATCGTCGCCGCATCGCAAGCCGACGAAAAACCCACACTGAAACTGGCGGCAAACAATCCCTGACGCAATGCCCGACAAATTTGCTGTAGCATTTGGCCATTCAATTTACCGGAAGACCACCATGAGCGCTGTTGCCGAAGACATCCAGACCGAAATGCCCGCCCCGATCCTGTTCACCGACAGTGCTGCTGCCAAGGTGGCTGACCTGATTGCCGAAGAAGGCAACCCCGACCTGAAACTGCGCGTGTTCGTGCAAGGTGGTGGCTGTTCGGGTTTTCAATATGGCTTTACCTTTGATGAAGTCACCAATGATGACGACACCACCATGACCAAAAACGGGGTGTCGCTGCTGATTGATGCCATGAGTTACCAATACCTGGTGGGTGCCGAGATCGACTACAAGGAAGATCTGCAAGGTGCCCAGTTTGTCATCAAGAACCCCAACGCAACCACCACCTGTGGTTGTGGTTCGAGTTTTTCAGCCTGAGTATTCCATGCCCGAAAAGCCGCCCGCCCGGGCGGCTTTTTTTGTGCCTGCCGCTGGCGAGTCAAGCCGGGTAGATGGCACCCAGAATGCGCGCACCAGCAGCGCCGGTCACACTGGGCAGATTGCCCGGCAGGCGCTGCATGGCCTGGCGCGCCAGCCAGGCGAAGGCGGTTGCCTCGACTTGCAGTGGTGGCAGGCCGTGCTGGTCTGAAGTGCTGACTGGCAGCGTTGGCAACAGGGCTTGCAGGCGCGCCAGCAAGTAGCGGTTGAACGCGCCGCCACCACACACAATCAATAAACTGCTATATTTAGCATAGCTAATAACGCAATCAGCACAAGCGCTAGCGGTCAATTCCGTCAATGTATTTTGAATGTCTTGGGGCAGCGCTGCGGCAAATGGCAGGAGTTTGTCGGCCAGCCACTGCGAGCTGAAAAGGTCTCTGCCGGTGCTTTTCGGCGGGTCTTGGCTGAAGTAAGGCTCGTTCAGCAGATGTTGCAGCAGGTCAGGCAGGCACTGACCACTGGCAGCCCAGGCACCTTCCGCGTCAAAAGCTTGCCCGGTGTGCCGCTGGCACCAGGCATCCATCAAGGCGTTGCCCGGCCCGCAGTCAAAGCCGAGCACCGGCCGTGCTGCATCATTTGGCAGCACACTCAGGTTGGCGATACCGCCGATGTTCAGGACCGCAACGCTGTCGTCGGCGCTGCTGAAAACATGGCGGTGAAAAGCCGGCACCAGTGGTGCGCCCTGGCCGCCAGCAGCAACATCCCGGCTGCGCAGGTCGGCCACCACATCGATGCCGGTGCGCTCGGCCAGCATCGCAGGATTGTTCAACTGCAAAGTGTAGGCAGCAGCGGCGTTGCCAGTTCCAGTCGCCATTTGCGGTTGGTGGCGCACCGTCTGGCCATGGGCACCGATGGCGCGAATGCCTGATTTTTCGATGCCGCCAAGCGCCGCTTGCGCCAGCAAATCAGCCACGACATCGGCATAGACTGCGGCAATCTGGTTGCCAGCCAGCGCGGCGCGGTGCAACTCGTTGGGAGATGGGCTGTTGAGCGCGAGCAGTTCGCGGCGGAAAGCAGCACTGAATGGCCTTGATGCGCTGGCCAGTACCCGCACGCCAGGCTCAGAGAAATCTGCCAGCACACCATCCACCCCGTCCAGCGAGGTGCCTGACATCAGGCCAATGTAAAGCTCGGGCAGGGGGTTGTGCATGGTTTCTCAGCGCCACCGGTGTGCCAGACCAGGCCTGGCCAGAACTACCTGCACGCTATGGCTGTGGTGGCGGCGCATGCAGGAGAACAGTGAAAGACAGATGGGTTTATCCAGGATTGCTCAGTTGGACACGCCCGAGCGGCTCAATCGGGTGCGTCGCACTGTAACCCAACAGGTGAACCCCATCGAAACTTAAAAAGTAAATAGTCATAGGGACTTACCGATGAAAACAAGCGGTCAACTGGGGAGTCTGGTTCTATTCAAACCGGGTCGGATTGATGCTGGCAGCGGCTTGCAATTCGCTCTTGACGCTGGCCGCCGCCTGCTTGAATAGCGGCCGCATTGCGGCAGAGACCGGCACCGTCTCGCTCTTTTGGGCAATCGTCATCGGGTCGTGCTGGACACCGCCCACGCGTACCTCAAAATGCAGATGCGGCCCGGTGGCCCACCCGGTGGCACCCACCAGGCCAATTGTCTGGCCCTGTGACACGCTTTGGCCACGCTGCACCATGATCTTGCTGAGGTGGGCGTACACCGTTTCGGTATTGTTGCGGTGCTTGATAAAAACCACATTGCCGTAGCCGCTTTGTCCGCCGGCAAATTCGACCACGCCGTCACCCACGGTGCGTGCAGGTGTGCCGGTGCTGGCAGCAAAGTCAGTGCCCAGATGGGCGCGCCACTGCTGCAGGATCGGGTGAAAGCGCATGGCAAATCCACTGCTGACCCGCGAAAACTCGACCGGCGAGCTCAGAAACGCCCGACGCAGGCTGGTGCCATCAAGCGAGTAATAGCCCCCCTTCAGAGCTGCTCCCTGGCCGTCCTGGCCGGGCGGCTGGAACCACATTGCCTGAAAAGTCTTGCCAGCGTTGACAAACTCGGCGCTGAGCACACGCCCGGTGCGCATCGGTTCGCCGTCGCCTTCCAGCACTTCATAGACCACATTGAACCGGTCGTCTTTGCGCAGGGCGCGTCGAAAATCAATGTCACTGGAAAAAACCTCGGCCAATTGCGTGGCGATGGCATCTGGCAAACCGGCATCATCGGTGGCAGCAAACAAGGATGTGCGGATGCTGCCGCTGGCCAGGCGTGTGGTTGCCACGAGTGGCGCAGATTCGAGCCGCGAGGCAAAGCCTTTGGGCGTTTTTTGCACCACCAGCCGCTTGAACTGGCCGCTGTCGTCAGGGCTCCAGCGGGCGCTCAACTTGAGCAGGCTCTGGTCTTGGTCGGTCTCGGCGGTGACGTTGCGGCCACTGCGCCCGAGCATCTGGCGCGCCAGTGCGTCACCGCGCATGAAGCGGGCCGCCGCTGCGTCATCGACACCGAGGCGCTTGAGCAGCGTGTCGGCGGTGTCGCTGCTGCGGGTGATGTCCGTGCGGTAGAGGTTGAGCACAGGCTGAACCGCCATGCTGGCGCTGCCCGCAGGTTGCACCGATTCAATGACCTGGCGCACCGGCAGATCGGATGCATCAGGGGCCAGCGATGCCAGCGCAAACGCAGCGCCGCCGCCACCAAGCATCAGGGCAGCGATGGCAGAAGTAACACGTTTGGGGTGGCGGGCGCTTGAGTGGGCAAGCCCCTCAAGCAGGGCATGGCCACGATTCACGAAAGAGTTGATCAAAAGAAAGTCCTGAAGTTGAGCCTGTGGTAATCACGCAACACAAGCAAACAAAGTAGTTGCTATGGTCAATTTGGAACAGACCGAAAAGCGAACATCGAGTATAAACCCCGCCAAACACGATCTATCCAGATAAACCCGTATGAACCAAGCCAAAACACCGCCTTTTCCTGTCACTGATCGTGTGCTGGAGGCACTGGCGGTCACGCTACGCGGTTGTGAGGAACTGATTCCGCAGGATGACTGGGTCAAAAAACTGGCCCGTTCTGCCGCTACCGGCACCCCGCTGCGGATCAAGCTGGGGCTGGACCCGACTGCGCCAGACATCCATGTCGGCCATACCGTGGTGCTCAACAAGATGCGCCAGTTGCAGGACCTGG
>DAOSLL010000265.1:0-5866 GCA_035368905.1 Rhodoferax sp. | reverse complement strand
GTTTTCGTGGCCTGACGCAGGGCAGCCTGTCCAAGGTTTGAGGTGATCGAGCACCCCATCAGCACCGCTGCGACAAAGCGCCAACGCTGCAACCGCAGCAGCTTTGGCATCAGAACCCTGTTCCACGGACCCTGCCCACCTTGCATCCAGCCGCAACCCACCCACGCATGAAAGCTTGACATGGCAACCATCGGACGACACGCTTACGCTGAAATTTTTGGTCCCACCGTGGGCGACCGGGTGCGCCTGGCCGACACCGGCTTGTTGATTGAAGTCGAAAAAGACTACACCCTGGCGGCAGGCGGTTATGGTGAAGAGGTCAAGTTTGGCGGCGGTAAAACCATTCGGGACGGCATGGCGCAGTCACAGCGCACCCGCTTTGAGGGTGCCGTGGACACGGTGATGACCAATGCCCTGATCCTCGACCACTGGGGCATTGTCAAAGCCGACATCGGCCTGAAAGACGGGCGGATCGTCGGTATCGGTAAGGCCGGCAATCCCGACGTACAGCCGGGGGTGGACATCATCATCGGCCCCGGCACCGAAGTCATCAGTTGCGAGGGCAACATCGTCACGGCGGGCGGCATCGACAGCCACATCCATTTCATTTGCCCGCAGCAGATCGAAGAAGCGCTGGCCAGCGGTGTCACCACCATGCTCGGCGGCGGCACCGGCCCGGCCACCGGCACCTTTGCCACCACCTGCACACCGGGGCCGTGGAACATCGAACGTATGTTGCAGGCCGCCGATGCATTCCCCATGAACCTGGGTTTTCTGGGCAAGGGCAATGCCAGCCTGCCCGGTGCCTTGCACGAGCAGGTCAACGCTGGCGTGATTGGCCTCAAATTACACGAAGACTGGGGCACCACACCAGCGGCCATCAGCAACTGCCTGGACGTGGCCGATGAGACCGATGTCCAGGTCGCCATCCACTCTGACACACTCAACGAATCAGGCTTTGTTGAAAACACCATTGCCGCCACCAAAGGCCGCGGCCTGTGCGCTTTTCACACCGAAGGCGCTGGCGGTGGCCATGCGCCGGACATTCTGCGGGTGGTCGGCGAAGCCAACTTTTTGCCCAGTTCGACCAACCCGACGATGCCGTTTACCGTCAACACGCTCGACGAGCATGTGGACATGCTGATGGTCTGCCACCATCTGGATGCTGGCATTGCCGAAGACCTGGCCTTTGCCGAGAGCCGCATCAGACGCGAAACCATCGCCGCTGAAGACGTGCTGCACGACCTGGGAGCAATTTCCATGATGAGCAGCGACAGCCAGGCCATGGGCCGGGTTGGCGAAGTCATCATCCGCACCTGGCAAACCGCGCACAAGATGAAGGCGCAGCGGGGCTGGCTGGCACCGCCGCTGGTGCTCGGCGAAGACCGGGGTGCCGGGGTGCTGGCGGAATACGACCAGCGCAATGACAACTTTCGCGCCAGGCGCTATGTCGCCAAGTACACCATCAACCCGGCAATAGCGCACGGCATCAGCCACGAGGTCGGCAGCATCGAGATTGGCAAATGGGCCGATCTGGTGGTCTGGAAGCCAGCGTTTTTTGGCGTGAAGCCAGCGCTGATTCTCAAGGGTGGCTTCATCTCCATGGCTGCCATGGGTGACCCCAATGCGTCGATTCCGACGCCACAGCCGGTGCATTACCGGCCTATGTTTGGTGCTTTTGGCGGGGCTTTGGCGCGTGGTTCGCTGACGTTTGTCTCGCAAGCCGGGTTAAATGCCGGTATCAAGAACCGCTTTGGCCTGGCCAAACAACTCAGCGCAGTGAAGAACATCCGTGGCGTTCGCAAACAACACATGGTGCATAACCACTATTTGCCCAATATGGAAATCGATGCCCAAACCTACAGCGTGCGGGCTGATGGCCAGTTGTTGACGTGTGAGGCCGCCGTGACGTTGCCGATGACGCAGAGGTACTTTTTGTTTTGAGCCAAATTGGCTGCCAGCGATTGTCTGCCATGCCTGCCAACTGCCGTTTCGTGATCATCAAGCCAATCAAATTTGGCAAAACGAAATCAAACCACGCCGATGAATGTGCCCGACGCATCAGCCCGGATTGCGCTTGTCGTAAGCGGCAACAATCTTTTCATATAAATCCTGGGCCTTGAACGGCTTGGTGACGTAGGCATCTACCCCCAGCTTCATGAATGCGTGGATGATGTCTTCATTGTCTGTATTGCTAGAAACCATGATGAATGGCACCCGGTTGAAGTTTGCCCGGGAGCGCATCCATTTCAACAAGACATCTCCACCATGGTCTGGCAGATTCCAGTCAGAAACCACTGCGTCAAACTTCCCGTTACCGAGCTTCTCGATGGCCTCGGGCACTGTCGAGGCCTCCTCGACGGTAAGGAACGGATTGATCTTACGCAGAAACGAATCCATCATGACGCGGTGAACTTCCACGTCATCGACGACCAATATCCGGCGGTTGTTGGTGTAATTCACTTTTTTCATGGTCTAGACAGTATCTGAACGAAAACCCTGTTTGTTAATCTAAATCAGCAAGTTGCATCATTTTTTTGAAACGAAGATTTTGCTCAAAATTTTGCTTTCCCCAGAGCGATTTTCTGAAAGTCGCGCAATAAGACCGTTTTTCAAAAATCTTCGCTTTAGAAAGGTGATCTAACAATATGATTTTTATAAGAAAAATGACTTTCGTTCAGACACTAGATGCTCACTATGTATGTTCGATGAGCCAAGCCTGCAAACACGGTCGCAGCCGGGCCAGTTCATGTTCCAGAAGGGCCAATTCAGGCTCATACGATTCAAGCGCATCGCTGCGCGCCGATGTATTGAGTGCCGTGCAGGACAGGTACGCAGGCTTTGCCTCAACAGCACCCAAACTGCCTTTGAGTCGATGAGATGAGCTGGCAAGTGCGGGTGAGTCTCTGGCTGCCACACCAGCGCGAATGGCGGGTAGGTCAACGTCCATTTGTTTGAGCAACAATCCCACAACCTTTGTAAGAAGCTTGGCATTGCCGAAAGCCGCTTTGAGTGCGTGGTCAAAATTGATCGGTGGTTGCTCGGTACTGGCAGAGAGGTCAGACATTATTGCAATCAATCAATTAATGCTATTGAGACTGGCGGCGAGTAGCTTGCGTTCCAACTCACTGCAAAGGGCAAGTGAATTATAGCGACGCAGTGCTTCTCTTAGGCCTGATATTCAATACTGCATTCGCTGCAAGACGCGCTGGAAATTGACTTTGGCAGAAGACGGGCCTTGGAGGAAATGCATGTTCAACATGGATTCCTCAGTTGAACGCGCCCGAGTGGGCCCTTGGCGGCGCGACTGGGTAGTGGCGAAAGCCGCGACTCCAAACGTGCCTGCGCGCGTTTGGACGGCTTGAAGCAGGCCATGCCTCTGACATGGCTGCGCCCTGCAGGGGTGACGACGACGCTCAGCTACTGAGAGCATGTCCGTCCTTGCGGACGAGGCAGGCGCAACGCCCCCAGTCGCGTTGCCAGCGGCTCAATCGGGTGCCTGGCGCTGCCACCCACAAGGTGAACCCCACCGAAGCTAAAAGAGTAACTGCTCATGATGACTTGAAAATGAAAGCAAGTGGTCAACCAAATCCAGGAGCCTGTCGGACATATGGCATCTATCGCGAGAATCGGCCCCAGCGAGGCCAGTTTGCGTCGGATTTGCAGGCCCATAGCCCCGCTATGGGTCAAAAAGCCGGTGCAAACTGGACCGCTGCGGTCGATTTGCAGCCGATGTTCCATAAGTCCGACAGGCTCCTAGGATAGTGGCACCGCCGGAGCAGCGCGGCAGCAAATTGCGCGGGTCAGTGGCCGCGAATTCACGCCCAACGGGCGTTTCCAGCGACACATGGGGCTTGTCAGGAAAAGCCGCCCGCGCCCAGGTGGTTTTGCCAGACTGGCGTGGCCCGATGATGGTAATGACTGGATAGCCTGCGCGCAGTTCGCCGGGCAACGGGGTGGCAGCGCGTGAAATCATGAAATCCGTGCAATTGAGCTCGCGTTTCATGGCAATGCAAGACGATTGAAACCGATCAAATTGCCAAAACCTTGAGGCACAGTGGTCGCCAATGGCCTGATTCAAAACTGCATTGTTGCGCCGGGCCAAGAGAGCTGTGCGTCGAACCCCCAAGCGCGAGCCAATCCGAGGTGACCGGGAAAGACTGCCGATGGAGGCGGTAAACTGGTTCTGCCCCAGTTCGAACCCACCTCAAGCTTCATCAGTTGCAAACAGCCATAGCCATCGTCAATACCGGCATCTGTCAACCGACGCTTGGGGCCCGGCACGGCTTTTGCGGTGTCCACAACGCCGTATTTTGAACAGTATCAACACCATGCTTCAAACCTCCAAACTCATCGCCCAAGGCAAAGGCCTGGCGGCTGCGCTGCTCAAGCGGGCCAGCACCGTTGAACTGGACTGGGATGTGCGCCAGAAAAGCCGTTTTGAAGCAATCGATTCAACTGGACGGCAGATCGGGGTCTTTCTGCCGCGCGGCGCGGTGGCGCGCGGTGGCGACGTGCTGGTGGCCCAGGATGGCTCATTGATCAAGGTGATTGCAGCACCGCAAGCGGTGCTGAAGATCACCCATTGCCCCAATCATGGCAGCGCATTCGACTTGATCCGCGCCGCCTACCATCTGGGCAACCGGCATGTCCCGATTGAGCTCAAGCCAGACCACCTGAAAATCGAGCCAGACCATGTGCTGGCGGCCATGCTGGGTGCCATGCACTTGATGGTGACCGAGGTCTGCGAGTCGTTTGAGCCGGAAAACGGGGCTTACGCCACTGGCGGCCATTTTGGCGGGCATCGGCACAGCCATGACGATGAACCGGCGCATGCGCATGGACCAGGTTGTGGTCACAGCCACTGATTTGGCAATCGATGCTGATCTACCTGACAGCATGAAACTTTGCCGAATGTGCTGCCAACCGCCGCGCCGTGAGTCTGCCCTGCAGAAATGGGGTCAGAGCCCAATTCGGACGAAACCTGTTGATCCGATTGAATGCGCCGGGCCGAATTGGGATCCGACCCCAATTCTGCTACGCCGTTCACAACATCAACGCGTCGTTTTCGCTGCCCTCGGTCAGGGCCAGCAACGGCCCGTCAGGCAACGCCAGGTGGCGACCCGACACACTTGCCAACGACACGCCCACAGGGCCGCCCAAGCATGCAAGACAGCAGCCTGATGCAACTGATGTGGCTCGCCTCACCGGCCTTGCCGGTGGGTGGATTTTCATACTCAGAATGCCTTGAAGCCGCCGTCGATAGTGCCCTGGTAGCTACTGAAAATGAAGCGTCTGAATGGCTGCTGGAGCAGCTTCACACCAGCCTGGCGCGGTCTGACCTGGCGGTGATTGCGCAGGCTGTTTCAGCCTGGCAGGCACACGATGTGGCACGCATCGCGCAGCTCAATGCCTGGGTGCTGATGACCCGCGAGAGCAGCGAACTGCGCGCGCAGACCGAACAAATGGGCCGATCCTTGCTGGAGTGGCTGCGCAACCACACCACCGCCGGGCCGCAACACATCAAGCTGCTGGCCGATTTGCAGCCGACCTACCCGCTGGCCTTTGCACTGGCGGCCAGTGCCACCGGGGCAGCGCTGCGTGACTGCCTGCTGAGCTACGCCTTTGGCTGGGCCGAAAACATGGTGCAGGCGGCCATCAAGGCAGTGCCACTGGGTCAAAGCGCCGGGCAGCGTATTTTGTCGGCCCTGGTGGCAGCAATTCCTGCGGCGGTGGACCTGGCGCTCAGTCTGGATGACGACAGCCGTCAGGCCTTTAGCCCCATGCTGGCCATTCTGTCGGCCCGGCATGAAACCCAGTATTCAAGGCTTTTCAGGTCCTAGCCCTTATACAGCAAGCGCCAGGT
>DAOSLL010000264.1:0-5869 GCA_035368905.1 Rhodoferax sp. | reverse complement strand
TTCGCGCACCCAACCGGCCTGCAGGCGTGTCGCCATCGCGTCGGCCTGTTGGACAAACTGCGCCTCGGTCCAGGCCCGTAGCGCTTGCAGCCGGGCTTGTATCGCTGCCCCGGGCAGCAGTCGCATCAAGTGGTCAAAATTGTCCCGCGCCGGCTCAATGATGCTGCTGGCTGAGCCAAACCGCGATTGCGCTGGCGCGACTGCCGCAGCAGCGTGAAACGCGACCAGCGTCGCTACCAAATCCGACACCTGCCGGGGTAACAGCTCACCCCTGGCGCAGACCCGGTCAAGTCGGCCAGTTTCGTCAAAGCGGCGCATTTTGACGGCATAGTCGATTGGCTCGCCGCTGCCTGCCCAGCACGGGTCTTGCGGTGTGTTGAAAATGCCGACCACGTCGAGGTAGATGGTCGGCGCAAAGCGGCGATTCAGGCGCAATTCCTCGTCGCAGTAATGCTTGCGCTGCGCCAGCGAACTGAAGTCCAGAAATGGCAGCTTGACCGGTTTTTTGATTTTGTAGGCAAAGTCGCCTGCCAGCAGCACCCATGAGATATGGGTCTGCACCAGTTCAACCTGTGTCACCCCGGCCGGATAGCGCAAGGGCGACAGCAGGGCTTGAATCAGCGGCGGCAAGTTCATGCACGCCATGTTGCCAGATTGCGCCGGCGGCCGTGATGACAAAGCGCAAAGGGTGTGACGATTGGGCCATCAGGTCAACAATGCCAGGGTGCTCAGCGTGTCAATGCGCTTTTTTACCGGCATCGGATGCACCATCAAAGCCCCAGGCAAGGTGGCGGGGGAGCAACCGGTGCCGTTCCCACGGCAGCACACCGGGGCGGTCTGCGGGGTGGTCACTGATCACTTGTGTTCCCGAATTGCTGCTCCGTCATCACCATCTGGCACCCTGGTGTTGCTGGTTTGCAACCTGCTGGTCCGGCTTGGGTTAAGCTCGTGGGTTTGACCGGGGCCGCCTGCGCAAGCTTACTGCGCCTGGGTGGTCCATTTTTTACCCACTAATGGCAGTTTGCCAGAGAGAAAATGCAATGAAAAAATTGTTCGTGTTGGCCTTGATGATGTTGTCCGCTGCTGCCCAGGCGCAATCAGCCCCGGCGCAATCATCCCAGGCCAAAAAAGACCTGGTGGCTCGCGTGCTGGTGTTGCAGCAGAGTTCGATCGAGCTGACCGGGCAGGCACTGGTTGAGCGCCCCGCGCAGCAAATGTTGCAGCAGGCGGGTTTGGCGCTGCAAACCCGTGTCCCGGCTGAAAAGCGTGAGGCGGTGGCCAAGCTGGTTCAGGACGATGTCAAGAAATACCTTGACGAGACCGCTCCGCTGGTGCGGCAGCAGGCCGTCAAGCTGGCACCCACCACCATCGGCCCGCTGCTGGAAGAGAAATTCAACGAAGACGAGCTCAAGCAACTGATCGCCTTCATGGAATCTCCCGTCAACCGCAAGTATTTGCAGATGGGCAATGAACTTCAAAAAGCCCTGGGTGAAAAGCTGGTAGCCCAGACCCAGGCGTCGGTTGAGCCCAAGGTCAAGGCGCTGGAGCAGGCGATCGTGAAACATCTGGGTCTGCCGCCGGCACCTGCCGCCAAAGCGTCAGAGAGCAACGCAAAAGCACCTAAAAAATAGCCGGAATCCGTTTTTGGGCAACCGACAGCAGCCAAGGTGGTGGGTGCGATTGCGCACAGACTGCCAGGTGGTTTGCTGCGACAGTGCGTCCTCCTGCAACCGCAGGAAGATGCCTCTGGAGTCCATCACCCATTTTCGGACCGAAGCATTGGGTCATCGTCATGAAAAGGAGTTCGACATGGTCATCATCCCTTCTGTGTTTCGCGGTCTTGCCCTGGCTGGCGTCGGCACGCTGCTCTGGTCTGCCGCTGCAATGGCAGCAGACACCGCTTCGCTGGCTGATGCCAGGGCACGTTTTCGGCAGGAAATGGCGGTTTGCGATAGCGGCAATTCGCCGCAAGACCTGGCGACCTGCCGTTTGGAGGCGCGCAACGCACTTGCCGAAGCCTCTCGAGGTGGCCTCAACGATGACCCCGGCCAGTATTCGCAAAACGCCTTGCGCCGTTGCGAAGTACAAAAGAATGAAGACCGGGCTGATTGCGAAATGCGCATGACGGGTCAAGGTGCCACCGAAGGTAGCGTGGCGGGCGGCGGCGTGCTGCGCTCAAGCGTCACCGTTGTGCCGGCCAGGTGAACCAGACATCTTCCGACATCTATCACCACGATCACCAGCACCGCCATCCGCAGTGGCGGCGATGCCCGGCCGGACATTTAGCCGTGCGGCTGCCCGACCTGATGCAAGCATTGTCAGCTTACTGAATTGATGCTTGTCCACAATACGCCTGAACGATGGGGTCAGAGAAAGAGGCGCTATGGGCAAGTTGTTGGTTGCGGGTGGGGGCATTGGTGGCCTGGTGGCTGCCTTGGCCTGTGCCCGTGTCGGCGCCCAGGTCGAATTGTTCGAGCGCGCTGCCGAGTTTGCCGAGGTGGGTGCCGGCATCCAACTGGGCCCCAACGCCATGCGGGTGCTGTATGGCTTGGGCCTGAAAGACGCGCTGCAGCCGAACTTGGCGTTTCCCGAGCGTTTGGTGGTGCGCAGTGCCCCGACTGGCTCGGTTTTGGGGCACCTGCCCCTGGGCGAAGTGGCCCAACAGTGTTATGGCGCGCCTTATGCCACCATTCACCGCGCAGATTTGCATGCTTTGCTGGTGCAAACGGCCCGTCAACGCAGTGATGTGCAACTCAATTTGAACAGCGCCGTGCTGGGTGTGGTGCAGACCGAAGCCGCAGTCAGCGTGCAATTGGCAGACGAAGGTCAGGTTTGCGGCGACGTACTGGTGGCCGCCGATGGGGGCTTTAGCAAGTTGCGCCAGCAATTGCTGGCAGACGGCGTACCCCAGCCAACCGGGCATCTGGCCTACCGTGCGATGGTGCAGCAAAGTGATTTGCCGGCAATCCTTCGAAGCCAGCAGGTAACCGTCTGGCTAGGCCCGAGGCTGCACCTGGTGCAGTACCCGGTGCGTGCCGGCACTTGGCTCAATGTGGTGGGCATCGTGCATGGACAGTCCCAGGGTGACGTGTCGAACTGGGATCACAGTGCCAACGGGCAAGATCTGCAGCGGGCTTTTGCCGCAACCTGCGAGCCGCTGATCGGCCTGATCCGCGCAATTGGCCACTGGCGCCTGTGGCCCCTGAGCATTCGCCCGCCCATGAGCGGTGCCCACCAGCATGCCAAGGGCAGGGTGGCTTTGCTGGGTGATGCAGCACACCCGATGCTGCCCTATCTGGCACAGGGTGCGGCCATGGCGATTGAAGATGGTGCCACGCTGGCCCAGGTGCTGGCGGCGGGCGGGATTTTTGGGCCGGGGTCAGGACAACAGCGCCCCCCCGACGCTGTGCCCGCTTTGCTGCAGGACTATGCCCGCCAGCGCTGGCAGCGCAATGCACGGGTGCAGGCGCGTGCCATCCGCAACGGCGAGATTTTTCATGCCACCGGATTGCTGCGTTTTGGCCGCGACATGGCGATGCGCCTGGCTGGCGAACGCTTGCTGGATCAGCCCTGGTTGTACGGTAGCAGTCCGGCCTGAACCTGCCAAGGCCTGATGGTCGTGGCTGCGGGCACCGATGGTGCCAGACCAGGCTGGGTTGATCAGGGTACCTGGTTTGCCCAGTCAAAACCCGGCTTTTTCCCAATTTCTGGCCATCCAGAGTTCGAGCCCATATACTGGGCTGATGACCTCTATCGCCGATCTGCGCAAAAGCTATGAGCGCGCTGAACTCAATGAAGATGCCTCGCACGTTGACCCGCTGCATCAATTTGGAAAGTGGCTCAATGAAGCCATCGCGTCCGAAGTGCCCGAACCCAATGCCATGACGCTGGCCACTGTGGGCAGCAATTTGCGACCCAGCACGCGGGTCGTTCTGATCAAGGGGTTTGATGCAAAGGGCATTGTCTGGTTCACCAATTATGAGAGCCGAAAGGGCCAGGAACTGGCGGGCAACCCGTTTGCGGCGCTGCAGTTTCACTGGGTCGAGCTGGAACGGGTGGTGCGCGTTGAGGGCTTGGTTGAAAAAGTCAGCGACGAGGAAAGCGATGCTTACTTTCGTACCCGGCCGCTGGACTCGCGCATTGGTGCCTGGGCCAGTCCACAAAGCCAGGTGATATCGGGCCGGGGGGTATTGATCGCCAATGCGGCCCGCTACGGTGCCCAGTTCTTGCTGCAGCCGCCACGCCCGCCGCACTGGGGCGGGTATCGGCTCAAACCCGACCACTGGGAGTTCTGGCAGGGCCGCAAAAGTCGCCTGCATGACCGCCTGCGCTATACCCTGCGGGCCTCGCCCACTGAGCCCGGCGGGTGGTGGATCAGGGAACGACTGGCACCGTGACAATCGTTCGACCGGATGCACGTCACGGTCAACTGCCAGAGAGCCACTGTCAGCGTGCTGCGCGCCAGTGGCTGGTGCTGCATCAGGTCTTGGCATGATGGCCGTCGTTCACCGGCCACCGAAGGCCGGGCAGCATCGCGCCGCGCAGTGCCAGCTACCACTGCCGCAGCAGCGCTAGCCAAGATGCCTGCTTCAGTCGGGATAGCTCACTGTGCAAGAGTTCGGCCAGCGCGGTCTGGCAGAGTACAGTGGCATTGGCTTGAATTGTGCATGACAGCTAAAGTGGCATCATGTACTCAAATCAACTGGCACTGGTTGTGAATCAGTCCAGCCCTCACAATGAGCGTCTGGGCAAATGATGCGGCCCGGTTCAACGTCACCAGGATTAACCAATGAACGACAAAAAATCAATGACCTTCAACGATCTTGAGCAGTGGCTCAACGAGCGGCGCGTGACGGAAGTGGAGTGCCTGGTGCCAGACTTGACCGGTGTCGCCCGTGGCAAGATTTTGCCGCGTGGCAAGTTCACCGAAGACCGTGGCATGCGCCTGCCGCAATCGGTGGTGGCGATGGGCGTGACCGGTGAGTTCCCCGACAGCGGACCGTATTACGACGTGATTGACCCGACCGACAAGGACATGCAATTGCGCCCGGACCCGTCCACCGTGCGCATTGTGCCGTGGGCATCAGACCCGACCGCGCAGGTGATTCATGACTGCTTTGACAACCAGGGCAACCTGGTGCCGTTTGCACCACGCACCGTGCTGCGCCGGGTTTGCGAGTTGTTTGCAGCCGAGGGTTTGCAGCCGATCGTCGCCCCCGAGCTGGAGTTTTACCTGACCGCCCGCAACACCGACCCCAACACGCTGCTGCGCCCGCCAATTGGCCGCAGCGGCCGCGCCGAGACCTCGCGCCAGGCCTACAGCATTGACGCGGTGAACGAGTTTGACCCCTTGTTTGAAGAGATTTACGACTATTCCGACAAGATGGAGCTCAATGTCGATACGCTGATTCACGAGATCGGTGCCGGGCAGATGGAGATCAACTTTTTTCACGCCGAGCCCCTGGGGCTGGCCGACGAGGTGTTTTTCTTCAAGCGCACGGTGCGCGAGTCGGCCTTGCGCCATGACATGTACGCCACCTTCATGGCCAAGCCGATTGCCGGCGAGCCCGGCAGCGCCATGCATGTGCATCAAAGCATTTTGAGCATAGCCACTGGCAAGAACATTTTCAGCAACGAGGACGGCAGCCATTCGGATGCCTTCATGCACTACATTGGTGGTTTGCAGCATTACATTCCGGCGGCCATGGTGCTGGTGGCACCGTATGTCAACAGCTACCGCCGTCTGGCCCGCCACACGGCGGCACCGATCAATATCGAGTGGGGCTACGACAACCGCACCGTGGGTATTCGCTCGCCCATCTCCAGTGCGCAGGCGCGCCGGGTGGAAAACCGTGTCATCGGTGCCGAT
>DAOSLL010000263.1:0-5870 GCA_035368905.1 Rhodoferax sp. | reverse complement strand
TGCATCCCAACTCCTTGGTGCAAAACGGGGAGTTATTCCCGACCACATCCTAAGCGCACCACAAATTCGCCGTTATGCGTTGACTTCGCTGGTCAGGGCAACCCGCAGTTGTTCAATGACCGGTGCCCAGCCGACCTGGCGTGGCTGGCGAAACAGGCGCAGCACCTCTGGGTACCAGGGTGAATCGGTGCGCTGTTCCAGCCAGCGCCAGTCGGTCATGACGGCTGGCAACAACACCCAGCAGGGTTTGCCAAGGGCGCCAGCCAGGTGCGCCACTGCCGTATCGACACTGATCACCAGGTCGAGTTGCCCGATGACAGCCGCCGTGTCGGCAAAATCCTGCAGACCATCAGCCAGGTCAAGCAGCGGCTGGCTGGCTTGGTGGCGCAACACATCGCGCTGGCCAGGCCCCTTTTGCAAGCTGAAAAACTGCACGCCGACAACCGCCCAAAGCGGTGCCAGGATGCCCAGGTCGGGCAATGATCGATGCGCATCGTTTTCAAAATCAGCATTGCCCTGCCAAACCAGCCCAACCCGCAGCACCGGCCCAGGGCAAACGCGCAAAAGCTCGGCGCGCCAATGGTCGAACCGGTCGGCCGGTGCCTGCAGGTACGGGATGTTCGCCACAATGGTGTCAAGCCGTGTTCCAAAATGGCAAGGCAAGCTGAGCAGCGGCACCCAATAGTGCCAGGTGCGGCCTGAGGCCTCTTGGTCAAGACCGATAACTTCACCGACACCGTCCAGGCTTTGCAGCAACACTTTCAGGGCCGGATGACACAGCACATCGACCCGGCTGGCTCCCCGGCTGCGCACCAGGGGCAGGTAGCGGCAAAACTGGATCATGTCGCCATGACCGGCCTCATAGACCAGCAGCACCGGGCAACCGGCAAGCGGCTGACCCTGCCAGCGCGGGCAGTCCAGGCGGGTTTCAATGGCCCGGTACCAGTCGCGCCATTCCAGATGCTGCCAGCCTTCGTGAAACCGCCCCAGGCGCAGCAGCAGGAAGGCCAGGTTGACATGGGCAGCAACATGCCTGGCATCAAGTTGCAGGGCGGTGCGCAGGCTCTGCTCGGCATCCTGGTCGCGAAATGTCTGCGCCTGCAGCGCACCCAGGTTGCACCAGGCACCCGGCATGGCAGGGTCGGCCAGCAGTGCCAGCCGATACGCAACTTCTGCTGCATTGTGAAACTGGCGGCCTGCCAGAAAGGCACCAAAATTCACCTGAATCCGGGCGTTGCCGGGCTGCAATTCACTGGCCATTGCGTAGTGCTGCAAGGCATCTTCTGGCAAACCCCGACGCTCCAGCAGCCAGGCCAGATTGGCGTGAGCTTCGGCCAGATGCGGGGCCAGTTGCAAGGCATCGCGCAGCAAGGCCTCGGCTGCTTCAAGCTGACCGGCCTGCAGCACCACACTGCTTTGCATGAAAAGCGTTGCCGCGCCGGGGTCCGGTGGTGCCATCGGGGTGCAGTCGTCCAGCACCGAAAGCCTGGTGTCGGCAATTGCCAAAGAGGAAAAGGGTCGGTCATGCATGCGGCACTGTAACCAATTGCAGCCGCTGCGAAAGTTGGCACAGCCCCGTCGCCATTGGCCTGCTGCAACACCACTGGCGCAGTTGCGCCATGCCTTGTGAGGGATACTTGCGCCGACCATCACAAGAGCGAACCCATGGGCATTGAACTTTCAAAACCGGACCGCGAACAAGCCGTTGCTTCGATTGAACGTTACTTTCGCGAGCATTTCGATGAAAAAATCGGCAACATCGCCGCCAGCGGGCTGCTGGCCTACTTCCTCGAAGACATTGGACCAAGCATCTACAACCGGGCTGTCGCCGATGTTCAGGCACGACTTCAGGCGCGCGTGGCAGAGGTCGATTTTGAGGTTCATGAGGATGAGTTTGCATACTGGCGAAAGTTTGACAAGCAGCGCAAGGCCAGGAAATGACGGTCAAAGTGCCCGACAGGCCTAGCGGCCGCGGCCCGCGCCGGGCCAACGCCGGTCTTCATCAGCAACCGAAGGCCCTGCGCTTGCGGCCTTTCGTGACTCGAATCGCACTGGCATTGAGCATGGCCACGGCGATGCTGGCAGCGTGTTCCGTCAACAACGGCGCGCCGGGGGATTTGCGCGAGCACCTACAGACGCGTGGCATCAAGCTGCAGGAAATCGACAGTTGGGCACCGATATCGGGCCGGTCTGGCTACATCTTGGCTGCGCACCACCCGGCAACCGTTGTGGCACTTGTCGCGGCATTCGGTTTGCAACCCGTGACCGAAGCGTCGCACCGGCAGCGCTGCCTCGCATCTGTTCCCGCCAAGCCAGTCGAGGTTTGGCAAGTCGCCAACCGCCCAGCCGCCTTGAAACTCGCCGACGGTGGTCAGTTTGAGTACCTGTGCGTGGTCATCGTCCCAGCCAGCCAGATGTACCTGGTGGTTGAATACGCTTACGGCTAGCTGGCTTCAACCGGCCATACAATCACTATAAATTAAATAGCTAGCAACGCTTTATCTATAAGCGCTAGAGGCCAACTCGGCATTCACTCGCAAGCGCTGAACTGGCGCTGGCAGGGGTTTTGGCTGCGGGGTCAATTTGAGCCGTTCATGGCCGCCTGCGGCCAACCCGGGGCAGTGCCAGCCCAGGGTCAATTTGTTCTTATGGCATCTTCTTCATTCCCGCCTGCACGGGTATGACGGTAAATCAACGACTTGGCGAAAGAACAAATTTGCCCTGAATGCCAGCCAAGCAGCCGTTGATCGACTCGCCTGCCTGTGTCAAACCGCCGCATCGGCCAGCTTGCGCCAAACCGTCTTGCCGCCGCTGGACTTGTCGATTTGCTTCAACACATCCTCATGCGCGGCCAGTTCCTGCTGGTTGGCCGGCAACACGGTCAGGATGAAGCTGCTCAGGTCGAGCGCAGCAGTGGCGAGGCCTGCGCTGTCGGTGGCGCTGCTGTCGTCCATCAGCAGCGCGTCCTGACCACGCGTGAGGTTGATGAACACATCGGCCAGCAGTTCGGCATCAAGCAACGCACCGTGCAGCGCGCGGCCAGAGTTGTCCACTTCCAGCCGGTCGCACAGCGCGTCGAGCGAATTGCGCTTGCCGGGGTAGAGTTCCTTGGCCATGACCAGCGTGTCGATCACATTGGCGACCTGGCCGCGCAGCGGTGGCAGGCCGATCAGAGCCAGCTCCATGTTCAGGAAACCCAGGTCGAACGGGGCGTTGTGAATCACCAGCTCGGCATCTTTCAGATAGTCGAGCAGGTCTGCCGCAACCGCCTCAAACCGTGGCTTGTCCTTGAGGAATTCGCTGGTCAAACCATGCACCTTCAACGCCTCTTCGTGGCTGTCGCGCCCTGGGTTGAGGTAAAAGTGGCGGTTGTTGCCGGTCAGCTTGCGGTTGACCAGCTCGACACAGCCGATTTCAATCACCCGGTCGCCGTTGTCGGCCGACAGGCCGGTGGTTTCGGTGTCGAGAAAAATTTGTCGCATGGCGCTGCATTCAATCGGTTGGGGGCAGAGCTAAATTCCTGCCCTGCACCATTTCAATGGTTTTCCTTGGCGTGGTTGATCGAGTACTTGGGAATTTCGATGACCAGATTGTGCTGCGCCAGAATGGCCTGGCAGCTCAGGCGTGATTGCGGCTGTAGGCCCCAGGCGCGGTCCAGCAGGTCGTCTTCTTCTTCCTCTGACGCAGCCAGCGTGTCAAAGCCCTCGCGCACGATCACGTGGCAGGTGGTGCAGGCGCAGCTCATTTCGCAGGCGTGTTCAATGTTGATGTGGTGCTCCAGCAGCGCTTCACAAATCGAGGTGCCGGCCGGGGCCGAGACTTCAGCGCCTTGCGGGCAGTATTCGGCGTGGGGCAAAATTTTGATGGTCGGCATGTCGCTCTCGCTTAAGTTCGGTTGGGGCCGGTGATCCTGGCAGCAGGGGCGCTGGCGCGGATAGTCATTCAAATCGACGCAATATTCTTGCCAGAAAGTGCCTTTTGAATGCCGCGGTTCATGCGCAGCGCGGCAAACGCTTCGGTGCCCTGGGCCAGCGCCTTGGTCACCGCCTCGATTGCGGCGGCATCGCTCAGGCTTCTGGCTGCCTGCAACTCGCGCACCAACTGGTCGACTTCTTCACGCTGCTGTTCGTCGAGCAAATCGCCGTCGGCAGCCAGGGCGCTTTGGGTGGCCAGCACCATGCGGTCGGCATCGACCCGTGCTTCGGTCACGGCGCGCGCCAGCATGTCGGCCTCGGCGGTGCTGAAGCTTTCGGCCAGCATGCGGGCGATCTGGTCATCGGCCAGGCCATAGGAAGGCTTGACCGCAATGTGCGCCTCGACCCCGCTGCCCTGCTCCAGTGCCGACACACTCAACAGGCCGTCGGCATCAACGGTGAATGTGACGCGGATGCGCGCTGCACCAGCAACCATCGGCGGTATGCCGCGCAGCTCAAAACGCGCCAGACTGCGGCAGTCGGCCACCAGATCACGCTCGCCTTGCACCACGTGCAGCGCCAGCGCGGTCTGGCCGTCAATGTAGGTGGTGAAATCCTGCGCCTTGGCAGTCGGAATGGTTTCGTTGCGCAGCACAATGCGCTCGACCAGGCCGCCCATGGTTTCCACCCCGAGCGACAGCGGAATCACATCGAGCAGCAGCAAATCGCCGCCGGGATTGTTGCCAGCCAACTGGTTGGCCTGAATTGCCGCGCCTAAAGCCACCACCTCATCGGGGTTCAGGTTGGTCAGCGGCAGTTGGCCAAAAAACCGGGCCACCGCTTGCCGGATCTGCGGCATGCGGGTAGCGCCACCCACCAGCACCACGCCCTTGACCGCGTCGCTCGCAAGCCCGGCATCGCGCAAGGTCTTGCGCACCGCCGTCAGGGTGCGCGCAGTCAAGGCCTGGCTGGCCGCCTCAAAATCTGCCTTTTCAACGTCAAAAGACACTGTAGCCCCCGTCAATACTGCGCTGAAAGCTACTGAATCAGTAGCTGACAAAGCTTCTTTACAGGCCCGCGCTGCGGCCTTCAGGGCAGACTTGTCAACCGCGCTGGCATCTTCCATGCGGCCCATGCCAAGTTGCGCCAGCACCCAGTCGGCCAGCGCATGGTCGTAATCGTCGCCACCCAGGGCTGAGTCGCCGCCAGTGGCTACCACCTCGAACACGCCCTGGGTCAGGCGCAAAATGGAAATGTCAAAGGTGCCGCCACCCAGGTCGTAAATGGCATAGACACCTTCACTGGCGTTATCGAGTCCGTAGGCGATGGCCGCAGCCGTTGGCTCATTGATCAGGCGCAGCACATTGAGCCCGGCCAATTGCGCTGCGTCTTTGGTGGCCTGGCGTTGCGCGTCATCAAAATAGGCTGGCACGGTGATCACCGCGCCATACAGTTCATCATCGAAGCTGTCTTCGGCGCGGTAGCGCAGGGTGGCCAGGATGTCGGCGCTGATTTCCACCGGGGACTTTTCGCCCTGCACGGTTTGCAGGCCCAGCATGCCGGGATGGTCAACAAACCGGTAGGGCAGTTTGCCCGCCAGCGTCACATCCTTGAGGCTGCGCCCCATGAAACGTTTGACCGACGCAATCGTGTTTTCCGGGTCGCCCACGCCGGACTCGATCGCCTGAAAGCCAATATGGCGGCCACCGCCGGCCAGGTAACGCACCACCGACGGCAAAATCGCCCGCCCCTGCGCATCAGGCAGGCACTCTGCAACACTGTTGCGCACCGCAGCCACCAGCGAATGGGTGGTGCCCAGGTCAATGCCGACGGCAATGCGCCGCTGGTGTGGGTTGGGCGACTGGCCCGGTTCCGAGATTTGGAGTAATGCCATAAACCTTGATTCCTCAGTTGGACGCGCCCGAGTGGGCCGCTGGCGGCGCGTCTGGGTAGGGC
>DAOSLL010000262.1:0-5894 GCA_035368905.1 Rhodoferax sp. | reverse complement strand
AGCGATGGTCGGGCCGTGCTGAGCCAGGTGGCACAAGCCCGGGGCAAATACGAACCCCTTCAGGCCGAGGCCATGGAACTTGCCATCGGTGGCCAAACTTTTGAGGCCAAAGCGCTGCTACTTGACAAGGTGCGGCCAGCACAGAAGGTTTATTTTGATGCGCTGGACAGCCTGCTGCAACACCAAAATGCGCTGATGCAGCAATCGGCCAGCGCCACGCAGTCTGCCACCGCCAACATGGTTTATGTGATCGGGCTGACCCTGCTGCTGGCCCTCGGGGTGGGTGTTTTGATGGCGCTGTGGATCATCCGGTCCATCACCCGGCCGATCAATCTGGCCGTGCAGGTGTCGCGGGCCGTTGCTGCGGGTGACCTGAGCGTGCAGTTTGATACCAGCGGCAAAAGCGAGATCGCGCAGTTGCTGCTGGCACTCAAAGAGATGCAGACCAGCCTGGTCAATGTGGTGTCGGACGTGCGCGATGGCGCCAAAGGAGTCGCCGTTGCCAGTGCCGGCATTGCGCAAAGTGACATGGACCTGTCCTCGCGCACCGAAAACCAGTCGCATTCGCTCAGGGATACCACGGCCTCCATGGAGCAGTTGGGCACCAATGTCAACCTCAACGCCGATAACGCCCGCAAGGCCAATCAACTGGCCCAGAGCGCGTCCGAGGTGGCAACGCGTGGCGGTGAAGTGGTGACCCAGGTGGTTGACACCATGAAAGGCATCAACGAGTCATCCAGAAAGATATCCGACATCATCAGCGTGATTGACGGCATCGCTTTTCAAACCAATATCCTGGCGCTCAATGCGGCGGTCGAAGCGGCACGAGCGGGCGAACAAGGCCGGGGTTTTGCGGTGGTGGCCAGCGAGGTGCGCAGCCTGGCAGGGCGCTCTGCCGAGGCAGCACGCGAAATAAAGGCCTTGATCAGCGCCAGCGTGCAACGGGTCGAACACGGCACGCTGCTGGTGGACCAGGCAGGCACCACCATGTCCGAGGTGGTCAGCAGCATTCGCCACGTCACCGATATCATGGGCGAAATCAGTGTGGCCAGCACTGCGCAGAGCGAGGGTGTGTCGCAGCTCGGGGTGGCAATCCACCTGATGGACCAAATGACGCAACAGAATGCGCAACTGGTCGAAGTGATGTCCGAAGCCGCCGGCAGCCTGCAAGCGCAAGCCGACGCGCTGGTCAACACCGTGGCGGTGTTCAAGCTGGGCGACCATGGCAGGCCTGGCAGACTGGCATTGCAGGTGCAGAACGCCTGAAGCGAAGTAGCCAGCGCATCCAGGCCAATTGCCGCAGGTGTCAATCAACACCGGGTTGGTGCAGCCGGTCAGCAAACGGATAGAAGTGCTGCCCCTTGGTCATCGTTAGCAAATGCGTGATGTCCCAGGTGCAGTCCAGATTGACCACGTTGGCGTTGAGCGCAAAGGGTTTGTGGCGCTTCTTGGCTCGGCGCTTCCTGCGTCGGTGGATGTTCTGATGCAAGTGGCGCAGCAAGCGCTGCATGGTCGGCTCACTTGCCAAATAGTGAGCTTGGTCAGCCAGACCAGGCTCGATCTGGCTGGATGGCAAGTCCTTGAACTCATGGCCGTTGATCACCGCCAGCAGCAGGGCTCACTGGCAACTTTGTCGCCGACATCAAGTCAAGAGCTATCTTCAGCAGCCAGCGCTTCAATCCACTTCGATTTGCAACGCAGTTGGGCATGTCCGAATCGGATGTGAACCGGCTTCTCGAAGCACCAAACGAGTTGACCAGATGATTTTTTCAGCTAGCCACGGCGCGGCGTAGCTCGCACATTGCACCAATATGCCAGCGGCTCACTGGCGGTTTTGTCATTTCGACACCCAAAAGAGGTTGGCACTCTGGGCCATGGATGTCGCTTTAACCCGAGGGATTGATGGACGAATCAAGGCGTGCTTGAAAGATTTGGCCACGTTGCACGACCAAGCCTGTATCAACCACTCTCTATGAGGTTTTCCGTGACACGACGCCTACTTCTTTCCATGCTTGCCAGCTTGGGTATGTTCAGATCAGCCCAGGCCACGCCTGATGCCAGCGGAACATCACGCCCAGACCCCTGGCGTTTGACCGATGCCGAGTGGAAAAGGCGCCTGACACCGGCGCAGTACGATGTGCTGCGCCATGAGGGCACCGAGCGCGCCCACACCAGTGCGCTTAATGCCGAAAAGCGCACTGGTGTTTACCACTGTGCGGGCTGTGATTTGCCGCTGTTTGGGTCAGACACGAAGTTTGACAGCGGCACCGGCTGGCCCAGTTTTTTCGCCCCATTGCCTGGAGCCGTGGCGACAAAAACCGATTTCAAACTGGTTTTCCCACGCACCGAATACCACTGCGCGCGCTGCGAGGGGCATCAAGGTCATGTGTTCAGCGATGGCCCGGCACCGACCGGAAAGCGCTATTGCAACAACGGCGTCGCGCTCAGGTTTGCAAGTGCAGGGTGAGCGAAATTTTTCTTGGTCAATGATGGTTTTTTGTGTAAGTTTTTGAATTCTGCCCCGACTGACAAGAGCAAGCAGGAGTCAAAGCACCCAAGGCTCAAGCCCTTTTTGCAATTCCGTCTTGTTTTGTCTTTTTATCTTCTCACTCACCTTCAAAGGAACATCCATGTCATCCAAATTCAAATCCGCCGTCGCCCTGGCCAGTACCGCTGCTGCCCTGTTCGCCATCAGCGCACCTCTCACCACGGCCCATGCCGCCGGTGACATGTCGGTCAAATGCGCTGGCCTGAACAGTTGCAAGGGGACTTCCGACTGCAAAACCGCCAAGAGCGAATGCAAGGGACACAATAGCTGCAAGGGGCAGGGCTGGAACGCCAAGGCCACTGCGCAAGAATGCACCTCTGCAGGCGGAACGGTCCTCAAGTAAGCAGACTTGTCGCGAAACCAGGCCCTACCCGTTGTAGGGCAGGTATCGCAACAAAGCCATTGACTCCCATGACATCAATCCAGGGTTTTGGTGTGGGCTTACGCACCGAGCACTACACAGCGTTTGAATCCGGAGCCCAGCCACGCGTCGATTGGCTGGAAATTCTGTCTGAAAACTACATGGTGCCCGGCGGCGCGCCACTGTGGCATCTGGACCGTATCCGCCAGGACTTCCCCGTGGTGATGCATGGTGTGTCCCTCAATATTGGCAGCACCGACCCGCTCAACCCGGACTACCTGCGCGATCTCAAAACCTTGATTCAGCGCGTGCAGCCCGGCTGGGTGTCTGATCATTTGTGCTGGACCGGTGTCAATGGCCTGAACATGCATGACTTGTTGCCCCTGCCATATACCCAGGCCATGCTGCGCCATGTGAGTGATCGCATCCAGCGGGTACAGGATTATTTGGGTCAACGCCTGGTGATTGAAAACCCATCGACCTATGTGGCGTTTGCCGCCAACGAAATGCCCGAATGGGTTTTCTTGGGCGAGTTGCTGCGGTTGGCCGATTGCGAGTTGCTGCTGGATGTGAACAACGTCTATGTCAGCAGCGTTAACCATCGGTTTGACCCGCATATTTATATCGATGCCATACCTTCGGCGCGGGTGCGCCAGATTCACCTGGCCGGGCATGAAACGCACGATGGCTATCTGATCGACACCCACGATCACCCGGTTTGCGAAGCGGTATGGCAGCTCTATGCTTTCACGCTGCGGCACTGCGGTTCGGTGCCCACCATGATCGAGCGCGACGACAACATCCCCGAGCTGCATGAATTGCTCGACGAGTTAGACCTGGCGCGCCAGATTCATGCACAAACATGGATCGCTGAGGAAAGCCTCGCATGACCTCTCTCCAAAATTTCCAGGCGCAGTTTCAGACAGCGCTGCTGGTGGACCAACCCCCTTTGCCTGGCTTGTTCGACCAACTTGGCGAAGCACAATTTGCCGTCTACCTCCATGCCTATCGTGCACGCCTGCGCTATGCGCTGCGTGACAACTACGAATCTGTGGCGCAGATCATGGGCGATGATGCGTTTGATGCATTGGCCAACGCCTACATTGATGCCCATCCCTCCACCCACTATTCGGTGCGCTGGTTTGGTCATCAGTTGAGCCACTTCATGGCTGCCAATGAGGCCCTCATTGCGCACCCGGCGATGATTGATCTGGCCGTGATGGAATGGGCCTTGCGCAGCGCCTTTGACGCCCCGCAGGCGGGTCGCCTGGAACCCGCTGAGCTGGCTGCATTGGCCATAGATGACTGGCCGCAACTTCAGTTTGAGCTGCATCCTGCAGTGCAATTGCTGCATTTGCAGTGGGCGGTGGGACCAGTCTGGCACGCACTCAAGGCGGGTCAGCTTGAGGTTGAAGCCCCGAACGCGCTGGCGCACCCGATGCTGATCTGGCGCGATGGCTTGCACACCCAGTGGAAGTCACTGTCAGTAGCCGAACATGTATTTGTAGAGGGTGTGCTTGCCGGCGACACCTTTGCGCAGCTTTGTGATGCATTGGCCAACGAGGTCGGTGAAGACCATGCCGCCCAGACGGCTGTAATGGTGTTGCGCGAATTGATGCTGACCGGCGTGATCAGCAGCCTGCACATGGCGGCACCTGTGTCCGAACCCTGAAAGAGCTCCCAGCCAAACTTTCATGGACGCCAGCCACCCCGGACCTGACAGTCGTTTCACGTTAACCAGGCGCCAAGCCAGGCACCAGCAATCGTCGGCTCTGCGCGACGACGGTCTGGCGCATCCAAGTACCCTCGCTAACTACAAATTAAATAGCTATCAGCACATGACAGACAAGGGCTAGCGGTCTATTTGTCATAAGGCATTCAGGCAAACGAAGTCAACCGCACACCCAGCAGCAACCCGGTCTGAACCGCCATCGGCAGCCAGGTGCTGATGTCAAGCGCGCCAGCCTGGTCCAGCGCATCACCCAGAGATTGCCCGCGCAGCAAGGCGGCTGCAAATGCCGCCTCACCGGCTTGCGCCTGGCGCACCAAGGGCTGCAAGCCGCTGCGCCAGACCAGCGCATCCTGGCCCGCACGGTCGCGCAACAACTGGCCAACTTGCACCAGCCCGAGGTTTTGTTGCAGATGCGCGTTAACGATGCTGACCACCGGCCAAGCGCTGCACAGGGTGGCGCTGCCAGGCGAAAGCTGCAAGTACACATTGGCCGGGTCGTGTTCGGCCAGCAGTGCAAAACTGGCTGCATCAACCTGGCCGTCAGCGGCGCTGGCAGCGCAGTGCAGCGCCCATTCCAGCGTTGCCACATCGGCCAGATAAGGCTCATCGGCCAGTTGCTCGCTGGCACGGACAAATTGCGCCAGCCCGCCACCCCATTGCGCTGCATCACCGTGCAGCGGTGGGCTGGCGTGCCACAAGGCGCGTGCCAGGGCCTCAAAACTCTCATCGCCGACCAGTTGCGTCAGCACCGGATAGGCCGCGCGCAGCGCACTGCTGCAAAGCGCGTGCCCGTTGGATTGATATACTTTTTGGCCTCTAGCCCATGTGCTGTCTGCGTAAGCAGCTATGTTACTTATAGCATTTTGATTTGGCCAGTCAAACAACACGGCCAGCAGGGCTTGCTGCTGTTGCGCCAAAGTGCTCATGCTGTCACGCCAGCGCCGCGCGCCAACCGGGTCTGCCGGCTATCCGGGGTGGGGCGACCAGCCCGCGCTGAGGCGCGCGCGCGCGCGGCCTCAGCCAGCAGGACATCCAGCGCGGGCACGTCGGTGTCCCACTCGATCAGCGTTGGCAACTGGCCAAAGCGGCTGATGGCGTGCTGGTAAATCTGCCAGACCTCGGCACAAACGCGGCTGCCGTGGTCATCGACGACGATCTCGGCCAGCGCGTCTTCGCCCGGCTGTGGTAGCACATGGCAATGCCCGGCCAGATGGATTTCGGTCACATGCTGCGGCGCGATTTGGTCTAGCCAG
>DAOSLL010000261.1:0-5896 GCA_035368905.1 Rhodoferax sp. | reverse complement strand
CATGCGCCCGCAGGCTACCGCTTTCAACCCGGCCGCGATGGCTTTGGCGACGACACCAGTGGCCCCACCCCGCTGCGGGTGTACGCCATGTGGACAGCAGACCGGCACTACCGGGTGGACATCACGCAAACCCTGGCAAGTCGGCAAATCCAGTACGACAGTGTGATGCTCACCCCGGCCAGCCTGGGTTTGCTGGCGGTCAGCCTGGTGCTGTTATGGCTGCTGGCCGTGCTCACCGTGCAGTTGGGCTTGCGCCCCTTGCACCGGCTGTCGCTAGCGATGTCCCAGCGCCGCCCCGACGACCTGCAGCCGGTGGCCACCGACAAGCTGGACCACGAACTGGTTCCGGTGGTTGACAACCTGAACCAGACGCTGGCCCGGCTTCGGCAGTTGCTCGACCATGAGCGCAATGCCCTGGCCGACCTGGCGCACGAATTGCGAACCCCGCTGGCCATCATGACGCATCAGATCGACACGGTGCGCCAGGCCCAGGACGAACCGACCCGACAAGCGGCAGCCGCCCGGCTGGAGGGCGTTTTGCAGCGCACCGGCCGGCTGGTGCACCAACTGCTGGAACTGGGCCGCCTTCAAGCCACCACCGAAGCCCACTGGGGCTTGCGGCAACTGCCCGATCTGGTGCGCGAAACGCTCGCCGCGCACGCCCCTCTGGCAGCGCAGCGCGCCATGACACTGTCGTACACCGGACCGGACCAGCTTGCCTGCAGCATGCCTGGTGCCACGCTGGAACTGATCGTGGACAACCTGGTGCGCAATGCCATTCGGCACGGCAAACCTGGCGGAAAGATTGAAGTGCGCCTGTCGCCCGGCCCCAACAGTGCTGACCTGCCGCCACTGGGTAGCGACTTGATCGAGCTGACGGTGCAGGACGACGGGCCAGGCCTGCCAGCCGCCGAATGGCCAAGGCTGTTCGAGCGTTTCCACCGGGGCTCGCAGGCTGCGGGTCAGGGCTCTGGCCTGGGTTTGGCAATCGTGGCATCGGCGGCACGGCAGTTGGGCGGCCAGGTTCACTGCCACACCGGGCTCAGCGGCACCGGGCTGGGCGTGACTGTCTCATGGCCGGTACCGCCGCCAGCAGGCTCAGCCAATGCTCAGCATCGCTGACATACCATGCCTCGGTCTCAACACCGATGCACCCATTTCCCTATGTTCAACACTACTCGCCGACTGGCCTTGCGCGCCCTGTTGCTGATTTTGCCAATAGCGCTGCTGTCAGCTTGCAGCTCGTTGCCAGGAGCCACCGTTGAAGCGGTGGGACAACGTCAAATCGAACACCGATTGACCCGCCAGGGCACCCCGGTCGTGGTCTTTGAAAACGGACTGGGCGCTACTTTGGACTGGTGGGCCAAGGTGGTGCCAGCACTCGAAGCAGACACCACAGTGCTGGCCTATAACCGGGCCGGGTATGGCCGCAGCAGCCCGGTTGACACCACCCGCGATGGACAGAACGTGGTGCGCGAACTGCGTGAGCTGCTGCAAGAGCGTGGCCTGCAACCGCCCTATGTGCTGGTGGGGCACTCGCTGGGGGGGTTGTACATGCAGTGGTTTGCCCGACGTTACCCGCTGGAAGTTCAGGCCCTGGTGCTGGTGGACTCGACCCACCCGGCACAGATGCAAGGGCAAGGTGCCCCAGAAAACTGGCCTGCCTGGGTTCGTCTGGCTTTCAACGCGATGACGAACAACACCGCCAAAGACGAATTGAAAGCCATTGATGCCACCGGCCAATCGGTGCTGGGCATGCCCAGCTACACCGTTGGCCCGGTGGAGGTGCTCAGCGCCCTGGCGCCCATGCAAGACCGCTCAAACCCGATGTCCGAGCACGGCAAGCAACTTCGGTCCAGTCTGGTCAATCTCTATCCCGGTGGTCGGCAAGTGTGGGTGGACAGCGGCCATGCCATGCCCCTTGAAGCGCCTGAGGCCGTGGTGTCGGCCATCAGGCGGGTGCTGAAACCTGCGCCACCACTCCCGCTCACCCATTGACCTGCGCATTGGCCCCTTCGCACGCATGACGAAACCTTCACTGCCCATCAGACCGGATCATCCTGGATTTCTCAGTTGGACGCGCCCGAGCGGGCCTGGTGCGGCTGGGTAGGGTAAACCGGTATCAGGCCAGTGTGCCTGAACTGGCTCCAACCTCCGTCCTGCTTGCGCTGACCGCTCCTTTATTCACATCAATCCGGCCGCCGCGGTGGGCGGAATCAATGGCACCCTGGGCGACTGCGCGGTGTGGTCCGCAGAATTGGGGTCAGAGCCCAATTCGGTGTGCCGCCGCCACCCAGTTTGACGCTCTTGGACCGAATTGGGATCCGACCCCAAATCTGCTACTGCTACGGCGGCTGGTTTGCTGACGTTCCGGACAGCTCGCTTGCGCGGTCATGGCGGGCTGGGCGAAATTCTGGATTTTTGGTCAAATCGGCCTCCAGCCCTTGTATAGCATGCGCTGCTAGCTATGCTATTGGTAGTATTTTGCAGCACTTCCGTGAGCTCGGCGTTGCCCGGCGACCCGGCACCTAGCGGATCAGCGCTTTGAGAAAGGCGATGTCATGCGCATCCGGCGGCAGGTGCCGCGCGTCAACCATGCAACCCTTGATCTGCAGCATCCCGATCAGCGGTTTGTTAGCCATCAGGCTGGGCAGGGTCCACTGCGGTTGCATTTGGCTCATGCCGAGCGCGTCGCGAATTTTTCTGGAATGGCTGTGGCCAGTGCTGGCCCCCAGGCCGAAGAAGGCCCAAATGTCAATGGCTTTGCAATGCGGCGTTTGCAAGGCATCAAACAGGAAATTGACTGTGCCCAGCGCGTGCACCGCACCGGCAGCCCATGAGTTGGCGTGGCCCGTGAGCAATGGCGAGGGGCGCTTGCGGCACAGTGCGGCCAGCGCCTGGCCAATGAGTTGCTTGTACTCGTCGTTCAGGCATTGGTCACAAAAGGCATCGGTTGCCAGCTTCAGAGTGTCAAACTGGTCCTTCAGGGCCGCGGGTACGCGTGTTGCGGTGTTCATGGTGTCAAGTTCCGGTTGCAGTCGAGATGACGAAACACATGAGAAATTGGCCTCTGGCGCCCGTCGAATAAGCGCTGCCAGCTATGGTTTTTGATTAACTCAATGGATCGTTGCCAGCGCAACCAGGGTATCGGCTGCTGGCCAAAAGCGTGCCAAATTGGGGCTGCCAGAGCGGGCTTCATCCGTGTTTGAAGTAAAGCCGATCAGACCAGGTTGCCAGCCATTCGGGTTTGTAGGCGACCATTATGGCGGTGAACAAGCCGGTCAAAAACGCATCGCCCCAGGCGATCAGCCAGTGCGCCACCAGACTCAGATCGTCTGCTATGCCGGGCAAGCGGTGGTCGGCAAACTGGGCTAACACGCTGGCGGCAAAAAGGCTCAATACAGTACCCAAAAAGGCCCGCCCCAGCACGTAAACAAACAGATGTGCGCCAAGCCAGCGGCGCACCACCAGACCCAGCCCCAAGGCCAGGGTGGCCGGCACCAGCCCCAGCCAGACCGTCGCATCCAGCGCAACATCCCAGGGCATGGGTGAAATCAGCGCCGCAATGACACCCACGCAGCACAACACCGGCACCGCCAGCGGCCAGCCCAGCATCAGCAACACCAGGCAGGCACCCGAGCCCTGCAATTGCAATGGCATCTTGTGCAAACTGGGCAGCGCCCACAGCCATGGCAACACAGTCAACGTCGCCAGCACCGGTGTCAGGCGCAGGCCGCCTGCCATCAGGCGCCATGGCCGCAGCAGCAGTGCTGACAGAAGTGCCAGAACCAGCAGGGTCAGGTTGATGAACATCGGCGCAGGTCGCCTTACAGCGTCAGCACGGTGCAGCCGGTGGTCTTGCGCGCTTCCAGGTCCCGGTGCGCCTGCTGCACTTCTTCAAGTTTGTAGTGCTGGTCGATGTGAATCCTGACCTGGCCACTGGTGACCACTTCGAACAGGTTATCGGCCATCGCCTGCGTGCTCTGGCGGTTCGCTATGTGGGTAAACAGCGTCTGGCGCGTGACATACAGAGATCCTTTGGCACCGAGAATGCCCGGTGCAAAGGCTGGCACCGGCCCGGACGCATTGCCAAAACTGGCCATCAAGCCAAACGGGCTCAGGCAGTCCAGCGACTTGTCCCAGGTGTCCTTGCCGACCGAGTCATAGACCGCCTTGACACCTTTGCCAGCGGTGATGTCTTTGACCCTGGCCAAAAAGTCCTCGGTGACATAGTTGATGGCAAAGGCCGCTCCGTTGGCTTTGGCCAGCGCGCATTTCGCATCTGAGCCGGCGGTGCCGATCAACTGCAAACCCAGCGCTTTGGCCCATTGGCAAGCGATCAGGCCGACACCGCCTGCAGCCGCATGAAACAGCACAAAATCACCCGGATGCAAGCCACCCTGCGGCTGGGTGCGCTTGAGCAGGTACTCGGCCGTCAGGCCTTTGAGCATCATGGCGGCACCGGTCTCAAACGAGATCGCATCGGGCAGCTTGCAGACGCTTTGGGCAGGCATCACGCGCAAATCGCAGTAACTGCCCGGCGGCTGACTGGCGTAGGCGACGCGGTCGCCCGCTTGCAGGTGCGTCACACCGTCGCCCACGGCCTCCACCAGACCGGCTGCTTCCATGCCGAGCTGCAGCGGCATGCTCATCGGGTATAGGCCGCTGCGCTGGTACACATCGATGAAGTTCAAGCCGACGGCCTTGTGACGAACCCGTACCTCGCCCGGCCCTGGCTGGCCTACGCTGACTTCAACGAGCTTGAGCTGCTCCGGGCCACCGTGCTGGTTGATGATGATGGCGCGAGATGTCTGTTGGGTCATGACAATGTCCTTCAGGGAAAAAATGTGCATGTTGCCATGAAAAATGGCCGCGCTGTTTTGCTGCCAAAATGGCATTCAACACACGTTCCTGGATGATCGGTGTTAATTCTTCAATGCAATTGAACCCTCAAGGCCCCGCGCTGGCGGTGGCGGACAACGCGTATGGTCGCCGCATCAACCGGTGTCGCGCGGCTCAAGGGCAGGCACTGCGCCATGCTGGTGGCAGCATGGCCGCCAGCCGGGGTCAAAGCGCGATTGCTGAGGGTGTGCAAGGGTGTTGCCGACGGCTGCGGTTGGTCAGCCCCGCTTGTTCGCGCTGGCGAGGTCGCGCATGAAGCACCACAAAATCAGCCTGACTACCGCCCTGCTGCTGACTTTGGCACCCCTGCTGTGGGCCGGCAACGCGGTGATTGGCCGTCTGGTGGCGCCGCTGGTATCGCCAATGACACTCAACCTGCTGCGCTGGACCCTTGCCTGCGCCTTGTTGTTGCCACTGGCAGCGCCGGTGTTGCGCCCCGGCAGTTCGCTGTGGGGGAGCTGGAAGCGCTTCATGGGGCTGTCCTTGCTCAGCATTGGCGGCTACAACGCCCTGCTTTACCTGGCGCTGAAAACTTCAACCCCGATCAACGTCACGCTGGTAGGCTCGATCACGCCGGTGTGGATGCTGCTGATTGGCCAAGTGTTTTTCGGCAACGCCATTTCGGCCCGCCAATGGCTGGGGGCTGTCATGTCGATCAGCGGCGTGCTGCTGGTGCTGAGCCGGGGCAACCTTGATGTGCTGTTGCAGGTGCGGCTGGTAGCGGGTGATCTGTACATCTTGCTGGCCTCGGCCGCCTGGGCTTACTACAGTTGGATGCTGGCTCATCCGACCACCGAGCCGCCCGAGATTCGGCGCGACTGGTCGGCATTTTTGCTGGCCCAGGTAGCGCTCGGGCTGATTTGGTCTGGTTTGCTGGCCGGTGGCGAATGGGCGCTGGGCCTGGGAAAATTCACCCCAAGCTGGCCGCTGGCGGGCGCGCTGCTGTTCATTGCACTGGGCCCGGCAATGCTGGCTTATCGTGCCTGGGGTGCCG
>DAOSLL010000260.1:0-5912 GCA_035368905.1 Rhodoferax sp. | reverse complement strand
CCGGCTCAGGTGCTGGCTCAGTTGCTCACCGATGCGCAGCCTCGGGTCAGGTAGCTCATCGGCACGAACAGGAGCCAGCCATGTCGGCCTTCAGAATGAGGATGGATGTTGCGGAAAACCGCAACTTCACGGGTGAAAACTCACCCACGTTCTGCCGTGCAGAGGCGCAGAAGGCGCGGGCCTTTCACAGCACGATCAAAGGCTATCGCCCCACCCCGCTGCTGGCTCTGGATGCTTTTGCGCAGATGCTGGGTGTAGCCAAGGTACTGGTCAAGGATGAGTCGCAACGGTTCGGGCTCAATGCCTTCAAGATGCTGGGTGGCTCGTATGCGATTGCGCGGCTGCTGTGCGAGCGCTATGACATCGACATCGCTGAGTTCACGATTGAGAAGTTCCGCGCCGCCGGCTACCCGAAAGCCACCTTCGCCACCACCACCGATGGCAATCACGGTCGTGGTGTTGCCTGGTCGGCAAGGGAGCTTGGTCAGCACGCCGTCATCTACATGCCGCAGGGCTCGTCCCAGGAACGCCAGGACCATATCACCAGGCTGGGTGCCGAGTGCATCGTGACCGACATGAACTATGACGATACGGTTCGTTACAGCCTCAGAATCGCCCTTGAGCGCAACTGGGAAGTGGTTCAGGACACCTCCTGGGACGGTTACACGCGCATTCCAACCTGGATCATGCAGGGCTATTCGACACTGGCCGACGAAGCGGTCGAGCAGATGCAGGCGATGGGCATGGCACGGCCAACCCATGTGTTCTTGCAAGCTGGCGTTGGTGCCCTGGCCGCCGGCGTGCTCGGTTATCTGGTCGATGTCTTTGGCGCGAAAAATCTTCACACGGTGATTGTTGAACCTGAGCTGGCGAGTTGCTTGTACCTGTCTGGCATCAAGGGTGAAATCGTCAAGGTGGGCGGGCGCATGGCCACCATCATGGCGGGGCTGGCCTGCGGTGAGCCCAATCCGATTGGCTGGCCCCTGCTGCGGGACTGCGTGTCGCAGTTCGTATCTTGTGCTGACAACATTGCTGCATTGGGCATGCGGGTGCTGGGAAACCCGCTTGATGATGACCCGCGCATTGTGTCGGGCGAGTCAGGTGCGATTGGCATGGGCGTGTTGGCGGCAGTTCACTTCGCACCTGAGCGCCAGGCACTGTTGCGCCAATTCAAGCTTGATAAAGATTCAGTCGTGTTGCTGATCAGCACAGAAGGCGACACCGACCAGCGTGGTTATCGCGAGGTGGTTTGGGAGGGCCGCTACCCCTGCGCCTGAAACCAATGAAGCGACTCATCAAAAACGGTACGGTGGTCAGCGCCGAAGCTGCGCTCACAGCCGATCTGCTGATCCAGGACGGGTGCATCAGCGCCGTCGGGCAAGACCTGACGGTTGATGGCGCTGAGGTGATCGACGCGCATGGCTGCTATGTGCTGCCTGGCGGCATTGATGTGCACACACACTTCAACATTGATGTCGGCATCGCCCGCAGTTGCGATGATTTTTTCAGCGGCACACGTGCGGCGGCCTGCGGCGGCACCACGACCATCATCGACCACATGGGCTTTGGCCCCGCCGGTAGCAGCCTGCACCATCAATTGGCGGTCTATCACCGTGCCGCTGCTGGTCAGGCAGTGATTGACTACAGCTTTCACGGTGTGATCCAGCATGTGGACGAGGCGATTCTGGATGAAATGCTCACGTTGGTGAACGACGAGGGCGTCTCAAGCTTCAAGTTTTACCTGACCTACGGCCACAAGCTCAACGATACCGATGCCTTGCGGGTTTTGACACGTCTGGGCCAGATCGGCGCATTGGCGACAGTACACCCGGAAAATGATGCCGCCATTGCTGCCCGGCGCGCGCAACTGCTGGCTGCGGGCCATCGCGCGCCAATCGACCATGCGCGCAGTCGACCGCTCGAATGCGAGGCCGAGGCCATCGCGCGCATGATCAATCTGGCCCGTCTGGCTGGCGATGCACCGCTTTACATCGTCCATCTATCGAATGGCCTGGGGCTGGACTACCTGCGACTGGCGCGTGCTGCAGAGCAGCCGGTATGGGTTGAGACCTGCCCACAGTATTTGCTGCTCGATGAAAGCAACTACCTGCGCGAAGACGGGCTGAAATACATCCTGAGTCCGCCGCTGCGCGCCCGCAGCGAGCTGGAAAAACTGTGGGGCGGCTTGATCGACGGCAGCATCGACACGGTGGCCACCGATCATTGCACCTTCCCGTATCTACAGCGCCAGCAAATGGCGCAGGACGACTTTTCGCGCTGTCCGAACGGGCTGCCGGGTGTCGAAAACCGCATGGCGCTGCTGTTCTCCGAAGGCGTGATGAAGGGCAGAATTTCGGTCTCGCGCTATGTGAACTTGACCAGCACGATGCCAGCAAAGCTGTTTGGCCTGTGGCCACGCAAGGGCAGCCTGGCCGTTGGTGCCGATGCCGACATCGTCGTCATCGACCCACGACGCAGCCATACCCTGCGTCACAGCGACATGCATGACAACGCTGACTACTCGCCTTACGAGGGCATGAAGTGTCAGGGTATGCTGGTGACCACGCTCAGCCGTGGCAATGTTGTTGCACGCGAAGGCCAATTCACTGGTGCGGCAGGCGCCGGGCAATTTTTGGCGCGCAAGCCTTTTGACCTGGCGCTGGTTCAAAACGGTCCTGTCAATTCAACTTTTGGGGTCTGAACAACATGGGCAAGAAGATTATTTTGGCGCTCGGCGGAAACGCCTTGGGCGATTCCCTGGCCGAGCAAATGGCTGCGGTGCAGACGTCCTCCAATGCAATCGCTGACCTGATCGAACAGGGTCATGAACTAGTCATCACCCACGGCAACGGCCCCCAGGTTGGCATGATCGAGGTGGCGTTCGAGGCGGCATCAAAGACCTCGGTGCATTCCCCGATCCTGCCGATGTCGGTGTGCGTGGCACTGAGTCAGGGCTACATCGGTTACGACTTGCAAAATGCGCTGAGAGAAACTTTGTTGGACCGGGGCATACATAAACCGGTGGTCACCTTGATCACACAAGTCGTGGTGGATGCCAACGACCCGGCATTCGCCGACCCGAGCAAGCCAATCGGTTCCTTCTTTACCAAAGAAGAAGCCGACGCGATGATCGCCAAAGGCGCGCACATGAAGGAAGATGCCGGACGCGGTTACCGCCAGGTGGTGGCTTCACCCAAGCCGGTTGACGTGGTTGAAAAGGAAACCGTTCAGGCCTTGCTGCAGGCTGGGCAAATCGCCATCACCGTTGGCGGTGGTGGCATACCGGTGACCCGGCACGGCAATCACCTCAAAGGTGCGTCGGCCGTCGTCGACAAAGACTGGGCCAGCGCCAAGCTCGGTGAACTGATAGATGCCGACTTGCTGATCATCCTGACAGCAGTTGAAAAGGTGGCCATCAATTTTGGCAAGCCAAATCAGCAGTGGCTAGATCGTCTGAGCGTTGAGCAAGCGCGGGAATATGCAGCGCAAGGTCATTTTGCCAAAGGCTCGATGTTGCCAAAGGTCGAGGCCGCCTTGTCATTCGCAGCATCCCGGCCGGGTCGCCAGGCACTCATTACCAAATTGACAACAGCCAAGGACGGTATTGAAGGCAAAACCGGAACGGTGATCGGGTAAATGACCGATCGGCTGCGGGCGGCATCGTGGCGTTATGGATATCGGTGGCTATCAAATCAGTCAATCTCACTCTCTCAAATTGATAGTCACCGTTGGGTGACTATCGAAGCAACAAAGGATCCTTATTCCTCCGCCATCCGAGCTGCCGCAATACTCTCGGCTCGGTGGTCTTGCGAACCATTGAAGAACAGGTTCAACAAGAGCGCAGAAATCGAGGTCAGCAGAATGCCGGACTCAATCAGCGGATGCATGCCGTGCGGCATCCACTGCTTGAAGTTTGGCGCGATCAGCGGAATCATGCCGATACCGATCGACACCGCAACCACAAAGCTGTTGTCGCGATTGGTCTTGAAATCAACGCTTGAGAGAATGCGGATACCCGTGGCCGTGACCATGCCGAACATCACCAGTCCGGCACCACCCAGCACCACGGTTGGCAAGGCCTCGACCAGGGCTGCCAGCTTGGGCAAAAGGCCAAGCACCAGCATGATCAGACCTGCTGCCACACAGACGAAGCGACTCTTGATGCCGGTGACACCAACCAGACCGACGTTTTGCGAGAAACTGGTATAGGGGAATGTATTGAAAATGCCGCCGAGCATGGTGCCCAGACCATCGGTGCGCAAACCGCGCGCCAAGTCCAACTGACCGACTTCCCTGCCGGTCATGTCGCTTAGCGCCAGGAACATCCCGGTGGACTCGATCATCACGACCAGCATCACCAGCGTCATCGTCAGGATCAGCATTGGATCGAAGATCGGCACGCCAAACTGGAACGGAAGAACCAGATCAAACCACGCTGCCTTGGCAACATTGTCGAAATTCATCAGCCCGAAAGCAACCGCGACCACAGCACCAATCACGATGCCCAGCAACACCGAGATGTTCTTGACAAACCCCTTGCCAAATTTCGAAATCAGCAGGATCGAGATCAACACCAATGAAGATACACCGATGCCCAGCAGCGTGGCGTACTTGGGGTTGTCAACCGTGCCAACCAGGGACAGCCCTTTGGGTACAGCAGGAACAACAGTGGCCAAAACGGTGGTGCCGGAAGCCGGTGTCACAGCAGCGTTGGCCATGGAGGCCACGTCGGTCAGCCATTTGGCGTGCTCCGGGCTGACGATCTTCGGTGCAGTGGGACCGAAAGGGTTGCCAAAAATCCAGTTGATACCCACACGCATCAGGCTGATACCGATGATGGTGATGATGGTGCCAGTCACCACCGGCGGAAAGAAGCGCAGCATTCGGCTGACCAGCGGTGCGATCAGGGTCGCGATCAGGCCGGCACCAATGATGGAGCCAAAAATCAGGCGCGCCCCTTCGGCACCTGGGGTCGAGCTTGCCATGGCCACCATCGGTGCCACTGCGGCAAAGGTCACACCCATCATCACCGGCAGCCGGATGCCAAACCACTGTGTTGCGCCCCAGGCCTGGATCAAGGTGACCAGGCCGCAGCAAAACAGGTCGGCTGAAATCAGCATGGACACTTCCTGCGGGCTGAGTTTCAGCGCGCGGCCGATAATCAGGGGAACCGCCACTGCACCGGCATACATCACCAGCACATGCTGCATTCCGAGTGTTGCGAGTTTGCCAGTCGGCAGCATCTCGTCCACCGGGTGGACTCCGCCACGACCTGAAACTAAGTCTGACATAGCACTCTCCAAAGAAAAATCTGCAAACCAAAAAATGTTCGCCAGGCTGTTCATGCAATATAGGTGCCAACAAGCGGCGAGCTGCAGCCAATGGCAACTGCGCCGCTGCCGGTGCGAAACCAATGGCGCGATGGCATCGAATATGCTTTACAACCCATTGGAAAGTCTGGAGACTCTGGTGCGATTGGCACCTATGACAGGAAAAATGCATGAATACCACAACACTCATTGAACCAACGTCTCAGCCTCTTGAACCTGGAAAAGCCGAGTACACCACCGTTCTCGGCCACCGCGTTCCACGGGTAGATGGTGCTGCCAAGGTGACTGGCTCCGCCATTTATGGTGACGATATCAAACTGCCTGGCATGCTTTATGGCGTTTGCCGCTACACGGACATCGCAGCCGGCAAAATGGTGTCGATTGACACCGCAGAAGCCGAGAAGATCGAAGGCGTGGTGCGCATCGCAACTTACAAAGACATCACCGGCAACCCGGTGGTGGGTGTCATTGTCAAAGATTACTTGCCCATCGTGAAAGATGAAATCGTCTTTCACGGCGATGTGGTTGCGGTAATAGCAGCAACCACTTACGAGGCGGCTTGCCTGGCATCTGACAAGATCA